>CADAOA010000035.1 GCA_902789435.1 uncultured Bacteroidia bacterium
TACTGTGGGTTACTGGGTCAAGGAGTGCAGTAAGGACAAGCTGGTGCTTGAGCGCTTTGAGGTAAATACGGACGGGCCGAATCTGCTGGAGGGCGATGTAACTTTCAAGAGAGCTAAAACATATTACAAGTAAATCAATTAGTTGGAGCAATTAGAAAGACGATTGCTCGCATGATAGCAATGTTGGCTTCTATTGCAACATCACTCATATCAAACACTTTTAATTATTGGTGAGAAATCCCATCCGAAGCGTTTGAAAATCTCTTTTGCAAAAGACATTTCTTTGGACGGAATAGTTACTTCTACAGTAGTTGTTGTGCCATAAGTTTCTTCCGGTTCATTGAGAGTGGCAAGATGCCTTTCAGATGGGGTAGGGTATCTTTTAGGTATAATCTTTTGCTCTGGAGTATAATTGGCGACAGCTTCCGCAAGGGCTTTCTTCACAAAAGCGTTAATGGAGATGTTTTCCTCAGCGGCAAGGTTGGCTATGTCCCTGTGAGTTGCAGGCGCAATTCGTACATTGAAAGTGCCGGTGTAACTCTTTTCCGGTTTTACTCCCTGATCTTCACAAAATATAAGGTAATCTTCAACAGCTTCATGAAATGCGTCTGTAATTTCTTTTACAGATTCTCCTTCATAATTGACAAGATCATCAATGCCTTCCAGCTTTCCAAAGAAGACCTTATCCGGTTCGCTATAGTTAACAGAACCAATGTAACCTTTGTATTTGAGTGTATTCATAATTAGATGTTTTTGTTTCTTTTTAGTTTTTCCAGAATGTCTTTCAGTGTATATGCTTTTAGAATATTGCCGGGGTGTGGGTGGTGCAGCAAAATCTTTCGCTTTTGGTTATCAATGAACATTACCCTCGATCCTGAAGTTCTACCCTTGTTGGATTTCGTATATCCGAACGAGGTTAAAAGCCTTTCCGCCTCAGCAAATGTAAAGTCTGTGGGCATACCTTTTAATCTTTCAAGTAGTTTCTCCTTAGTTCCCATACTGCAAATGTAACTAAATAATAGTTACAAAACACAATAATCATTCAAGATTTTTATGAATAATAGTTGGAATCCTTTGTAAAATATTGGATAAGTTGTAAAAATTGTTTACAGCACGGCTATTTGTTTTTGCTAAGCAAGTGCCGTATAACCAGTAGGTTATGATGTATGGCACATTTAATGATACTTTCCTTGCGGCACTATTAATGACAGATTATATGAATAGCTTTTTGAATTTCCTGGGTAAAAACAAATTATACGCTGCGATAGAAGCGGTTGGGCTTGTCGTGAGCCTGACGTTTGTGATACTGATAGGAAGCTATGTCTGGCAGCAGTACGATGTGGCGCACGAAAACCCGGACGGGGACAGGATCTACGGACTGGGACGGGACGACCTGCTTGCGATGAGCTGGTGGGACAAGGAGGCTCTGGACAGCATACCAGGAGTTGAGAGCATAACCAGAATCGGCGACAATGGAAGTGAAATCCTCAAGTTCTCCGACAAGATTGTAATGGGCCGCTCCTGCGAGATAGACTCCAACTTCTTCAGCATTTTCAACTACAAGATACTGGAAGGAGACCTCCAGGATTTCCAGAGTGGAGGCGCCGTTCTGGTCAGCAGGAGGTTTGCTTCAATGATAGATGACGGAAACGGGGTCGTCGGGAGGACGATTGGAAGGACTGTAGGAGAGGATGATGGTGTTCCTGCATACAAAGACTATGTGATTGGAGGAATCGTTGAAGATCTTGACAATACGCTTGTGATGTATTATGACATCTTCTTTTCCGCGGCAAAGAGTTCTTATGCAACTTACGGAACTCCTTTCCAGAGTTACGGCTCCCATCTGTCTGTGATCAAACGCAAAAAAGAAGTTGACGAGCAGACCTTCAAGGACAACATCCTTGACAAATGTTACAAGAACTATACGCTCTTCAAGAAGGAGAACAACGATTTCAAACTCTACAACTACAGCCAGATGTATTTCCACAAGGCTTCTTATATGCTCAGGAGTGCAGACAAGACACTGCTGGCCTTGCTTACAGTAGTGGTGCTTCTCCTTCTGGCTTCAGCAATAATCAACTATGTAAACCTCAACGTGGCTCTTGTCAGAAAAAGATCCAGGGAAATGGCAACCCGCAGGCTGCACGGTGCAACAAGAGGCAGCGTGGCTTGGAAGTACATCTCTGAATCGCTTGTGTTCACGGCAGTATGCTTCTTGCTTGCCATAGTGCTGGCTTATCTATTGGTTCCGTTCATGAATTCGCTTCTTTCAGGGAATTATCAGGATGGGCAGCAGGTTGTCGGACTGAGGTTTATCCTGAATTTCAAATATGTGGCGGCTTATGTGCTGGCTGTTCTTGTGTTTGGAACCCTTGCAGGGTTGCTGCCTGCCTTGGAGGCGTCCAGGACAAAGCCTATTGACATTATCAGGGGGACCTATGCCAGAAGAAGCCGGATGCTGCTCGGCAAGTTCTTCATTGTCTTCCAGAATATTATATCTGTGGTGCTGATAGCCATTGCTCTTGTGATGGAGATGCAGATGAAGCATCTGATGCAAAGGCCTATGAACTTTACCTCAGACAATCTGTTTGTTCTTGCCGGTCCGAGTAGTGTGGATAAGATGAGACCGTTTGAGGAGAAACTGAGAAAACTTCCGTTTGTTGAAGAGATAGGCTATGGCAGGGGGTTCCCGGGCAACATAAACTGGAGTATCGGCAGGAAGATGGATGTGGGTGGAGAGACCAGGGAAGTGAATTTGAACTTGATAGGATGTGATTCCACTTACTTCCGCCTGCTTGGCTTCAAGGTGCTGGAAGACTTCAACCGCCCTCTATCCAATTCTCTGTGGCTAAGCCAGACAGCCTACCGTGCCGCAGGGTTTACAAGCGATGAAGAAGCTTCAAACTTTGCCCGTACGATGAGAATGAACAATATGAGTGCAGATTATGTAGGCGGCATATTAGAGGATACACCGGCAGACCGGGTGGAGGCTTCTGAAGATAACGGTAGCATAGGAGTTCTAGTGCAATATCCGGAGAATCTTCATTATGCCTGTGACCCTCTCATAAAGGTCACTCCAACAGTGGACAAAGATTACGCGGAGAAGGCTATAATGGATGCATACAAAGAATATATGGAAGAGGCTCACGGTTTTTCCAACGAGCCTTATATGAAAGGGTTCCTCAGTGACATCCTCAACCGGGAGATGGCTTCAGCCGTCAACACTATGAGGCTTCTGGAGCTGTTCATGGTCCTCGCCGTGATGATTTCACTTTTGGGCCTGCTTGCAATGAGCGCCTACTTTAGTGCCGAGAATACCAAGCAGATAGCTGTGCGCAAGGTATTCGGGAGCGATGTCCGGAAGGAGACGCTCCGATCCGTGAAGGAGTATATTGTGCTTGTCTTCATCGCGATAATAATAGGACTTCCGATTGCCTGGTACCTTAGCCAGAGGTATCTGGAGCAGTATTCTTACAGGATAACAGGGGTTGTTCTCCCGCTTGCGGCAGCGGTGGTCATAACTCTTGTATTTGCCTCGGCATCAGTGCTCTGGCAGGTTCTCAAATCCGCCAAGGCCAATCCGGCCGTCGAACTGAAGAAAGACTGAGCCTGAAAAATTGTAATTTTGCAGGGTATGAAAAAGGGCAAGATACTGGTTGTTGATGACAATGCGGGAATCAGAAGCACTCTGAAGATTCTGCTTCCTTCGCACTTTGCACAGGTGGAGCTTCTGGCTTCACCTTCGTCTCTTATGACCAGGCTCAGAGATTTCAGGCCGGAGGTGGTGCTTCTGGACATGAACTTCTCGGCAGATATAAATACCGGAAACGAAGGCTTGTTCTGGCTCGGCGAAATCAGGAAGGCCTATCCTCAGACAAAGGTTGTGCTGTTTACGGCATACGCGGATGTGGCTCTGGCCGTGGAAGGAATGAAAAGAGGAGCCTATGACTTCATAGTCAAGCCGTGGGAGAACGAGAAACTCATTGAGATATTGACCGGAGCCTATAAGGCATCTGTTTCAGAATCAGGCGGAAAGGCTTCTGATTCTTCTTGTTCGGATGGAGGGGACTCTTCTTCCGTCCAGATGTTCTGGGGAAATACACCGGCAATGGTTTCCTTGAAAAGAATAGTGGACAAAGTAGCCGCGACAGATGCCACTGTGCTCATAACAGGAGAGAACGGAACGGGCAAGGATGTGCTTGCCAGATATATTCATTCACTTTCTCAGCGATGCGGCAGGCCTATGGTGAGCGTAGACGCAGGAGCGGTGCCCGAGAGTTTGTTCGAGAGTGAATTGTTCGGCCACGTCAAAGGTTCCTTTACGGATGCCATAGCAGACCACAAGGGCAAGTTCGAGGCGGCTGACGGCGGTACTCTCTTTCTGGACGAGATAGGGAACATACCGCTCTCAAGCCAGGCCAAGCTTCTCAGAGCCATCCAGAACCGCAGCATCTCAAAAGTTGGTGACAATAAAATTATTCCGGTGGATATCAGACTGATATGCGCAACAAACAGGAATCTTCCCCAGCTTGTTGCGGACGGCCTTTTCCGCGAAGACCTTTTCTACAGGATCAACGCCTTCCATCTTCACATTCCGGCTCTCAGAGAAAGGGCAGAGGACATTGTTCCCCTGGCAACTATGTTTCTGAAAAAGTTCTCCGATAAATACCACAGAGACGTGAGCGGAATGACAGAGGAAGCCAGAGTGCTTCTGACCAGGCTTTCCTGGAGCGGCAATATCCGCCAGCTTCAGAACGTGATGGAGAAAGCCGTTATTCTCAGCGATGGCCCTGTGCTTGAAGCCTCTGCCTTTTCCGACGAACTATCAGACTCCGCTGAGGGAGAAACGGAATCTTCCGGAAAAGACGTGTTCACTCTGGAGGAGGCTGAAAAACAGGCTATAGCCTCAGCCATGAAAAAGTACGGAGATAACCTTTCTCTCGTTGCCAAGGCTCTGGATATAAGCCGTCCCACATTGTACAACAAATTAAAGAAATACGGGCTTTAGGATGCCTTTGAAGTGGATTGTCATATTGATTGTGGGGGTGGCCGTCTTGTCGGCGGTTCTTGCCGTCATATTCAGTTCGTACAGGGTGCGGCGCAAGGTAAATTATATGCTGGATGCTCTGGAGGACGGTGAAACAAACTTCCGTTTCAGCGAGAGGAAATCCAGACTGAACAAGACACTCAACCGCCTGAACGGAATTTTCAAGCAGGAAAGGCTGGCAATCCGTGAGCAGGAGAAGTTTTTCGGCACCCTTCTGGACAATGTCAAAACCGGAATCGTAGTGTTTGACACCACTTCAGGCGCAATCACTTACAGTAACAGCCGGGCGCTTCAGATTCTCGGACTGGCTTCTCTTGTCAACATCAAGCAACTCAGGATAATAGACAACAATCTGGCCGCGGCTTTTATCGCTGAAAAAGAAGTGTCCGACCCAGAGAAGAACAAGGCAAGTTTCTACAACGAGAGTTCCCAGAAGACAATAGTGATGTCCAAGTCCTCCGCCCTTGTGCAGGGAAGGAACGTGAGGATAGTTTCCTTCAACGATGTTACAGAGGAACTGGAGACGAACCAGGAGGAGGCTTACTCGAAGCTCATCAGGGTCCTGACCCACGAGATCATGAATACAGTCACTCCTATTTCCTCACTCAGCGACGCTCTGGTCTCATATCTTGAGCCTGAAGACGATGAGTTGACTCCAGAGAGGCGAAAGGCCCTCAGGGACGGTCTGGACACTATTGCTTCCTCTTCCCGTTCTCTGATCCAGTTCGTGGAATCTTACCGCAACCTCACCAGGGTGGCGCCTCCTGTCAAGAGCGTGTTCTATGTGAGGGACCTTGCTTCAGAAGTGATGGAGCTTACTTCGGAGCAACTGGCATCCTCCGGTGCAAGTCTTTCATTTGCAGAACGCTCTGATGACGTGATTCTGTTTGCAGACAGGGGGCAGATACTTCAGATTCTTATCAATCTGGTAAAGAATGCAGTTCAGGCCAAGGCCCGGACCATAAATATGGAAGCCAGGATTGATTCGTCTGACGTTACCATTATAGAAGTTTCAAACGACGGGGAGCCGATAACCCCGGAAGCCCAGAAGCAGATGTTCGTGCCATTCTACACCACCAAGCAAGACGGAAGCGGTATAGGACTTGCCATCTCACGCCAGATAATGAGGATGCACAACGGTCAGATCAGCCTCAAGTCATCCACAGCGGAGAAGACAACATTCAGCCTGATTTTCCGATAGGACGTCTGTCAGATGATGTATGATATTTCCTTGAAAGCAAATGTCTTGCGGGAGCCGTCGCGGTATTCCAGGATTATGCAGGCTGTGTCGCTGAGGCCGATGATCCTGGCTTCCACTTCCTTGTTTTCAGCGGTTTCTATGTAGCGGTACCACTCGTTTTTGCGGTAGAGCTTTTCAAGGTATTCCTTATAGAGAGAGTCGAATTTTCCGGTTTGGGCGAATTCTTCTCTGGCCCTGTCGTAGAAGCGGTAGATTTCAGACACGAGGATTTCAAGCTCATCGGTGAGGCTGAAGTCAGGAGTGCCTTCCTTGAGCTCTTTAATCAGCGATGTGGGGTTCGGAAGGTCTTTTGGGAAGTCTTTCTGGTTGAGGTTCAGGCCTATGCCGCAGACGCTGGACGAGAGCATCTCTCCTGAAATGCCGTGCTCGATGAGTATGCCGCAGATCTTTTTGTCATTTACGTAGATGTCGTTGGGCCACTTGATTTTTGCCTGTACGCCTTTGGCTTTCAGGTAGCTTTCTATGCCGAGAGTAACTATTACGGAAACTATGAACTGGTCTTTGGCAAATATGAAGTCCGGCTTGAGCAGGATGGAGAACATCAGGTTCCTGGCCTGGTCGCTTGTCCATTTGTTGCCCCTCTGTCCTCTTCCGGCGGTCTGGAACTCTGCTGCCCAGACGGTCTTGTCTTTTTCTGACGGAATGGCCTCCAGAGCCCTGTTGTTGGTGGAATCGGTGACTTTGAGCCACCTTATGTCAAGTTTTTGTGTCATATTATCGTTTGGCAAAATAATTGATGTATTTTGTTTATCTTTGAAAGATGAATGCAAAGTTAACAAATACGAAGATATGACGTTAAAGAAAGCCACTACAGCAAAAGCTCCCGCAAAAAAGACCGTTAAGGCTCCTGCAAAGAAGGCTGCCGTAAAGAAAACTCCAGCAAAGAAAGTGGAGAAGAAAGCCGTTCCTACAGATATGGAGGTTATTACCGATGCCATTCTGGAGAAGAAGGGCCAGAATGTCATTTCCCTGGATTTGAGGAAGGAAGGCAGCGGCATCTGCGACTTTTTCGTGATCTGCAACGCGGATTCCACCACCAATGTCTCAGCTATTGCCGACAATGTGGAGGACCGGATGATAGAGCGTCTCAAGAAGAAGGTGCTGCGTTCCCAGGGCAAGGAGAACCGCTTCTGGATTATCCAGGATTTCGGAGATATCGTGGTGCATATCTTCCAGACCGAGTACAGGAATTTCTACCGCCTGGAGGATTTGTGGAGCGATTGTGACAAAAAAGTTTATGAAGACTAGACAATATGGCGCAGAATAGCAATAAGAAGAAGAACCCGCTTTCTTCTGTGGTTACCTGGATCTACATTCCGCTGATCCTTCTTCTCCTTTATATGTGGTTCCACTATGATGGAGGGGATCCCCTGAAGACTGAGTGGTACGAGGTCAAGGAGAAGATGATCGCCGATGGAGATGTGGAGAAGATCAACTATGTGATGAACGAGCAGAGGGGAACGGTTACCATCAAGAAAGACCGCCTCAAGAAATACGAGAACAAGTTCGGGGGAAAGGAACTCAAGTACCAGAACCTGTTCTACTTCCAGCTTCCCGCATTGTTTGATGTGGAGAAGGAGTTCAGCGGCCTGAGGGATACTCTGCCCGAGAACAAGAAATTTGAATACACCCTGGATAACGCTACCGATTACTGGGGAAACATTTTCAATTGGCTGTGGCCGCTTCTGTTCATCATTTTCACGATCTATCTTTTCAGCCGTCTTTCCAGGGGAATGTCCGGAGGTGCCGGTGGAAGCGGTGGCGGCGGTGGAGGAATCTTCTCCGTCGGCAAGAGCCAGGCCAAGGTATTTGACAAGAACAGCAAGGTGAAGGTTACCTTCAAGGATGTAGCCGGTCTTGAAGAGGCCAAGGTGGAGATCATGGAAATCGTGGACTTTTTGAAGAGTCCGTCGAAATATACCAGCCTGGGAGGCAAGATTCCTAAGGGAGCGCTTCTTATAGGCCCTCCAGGTACAGGAAAGACCTTGCTGGCCAAGGCTGTGGCCGGAGAGGCAAATGTTCCGTTCTTCTCCATGAGCGGCAGTGACTTTGTGGAGATGTTCGTGGGAGTGGGTGCATCCAGGGTAAGAGACCTGTTCAAGCAGGCGAAGGAGAAGGCTCCTTGTATCGTATTCATCGATGAGATAGACGCTGTGGGAAGGGCAAGAGGCAAGAATGTGGGATTCTCTTCCAATGATGAAAGGGAGAATACACTTAACCAGCTCCTTACCGAAATGGACGGATTCGGGACCAACAGTGGAGTGATCATCCTTGCCGCCACCAACCGTGCCGATATTCTGGACAAGGCACTGATGAGAGCCGGAAGGTTCGACCGTCAGATCACCATAGACCTTCCTGAACTCAAGGACCGCGAGGCTATCTTCCAGGTTCATCTGAAGAAACTCAAGCTGGATCCGGATCTGGATACGGGATTCCTTGCAAAGCAGACTCCTGGCTTCAGCGGAGCTGACATAGCGAATGTGTGCAACGAGGCAGCCCTTATCGCCGCCCGTCACAACAAGAAACACGTGGACAAGCAGGATTTCCTGGATGCCATAGACAGGATAGTAGGAGGTCTGGAAAGAAAGAGCAAGATCATCCCTCCTGGGGAAAAGCGCACCATCGCCTTCCACGAGGCCGGCCACGCTACCGTAAGCTGGTTCCTGCCAAACGCCAATCCGCTTCTGAAGGTTACCATCATACCGAGGGGCAAGGCCCTGGGTGCTGCCTGGTATGTGCCTGAAGAAAGGCAGATTATGACCAAGGAGCAGATGATGGATGAGATGGCGAGCCTGATCGGCGGCCGTGTCGCCGAGGAGATAATAAACAACAAGATTTCTTCCGGCGCACTGAACGACCTGGAGCGTCTTACCAAGATGGCTTACGCTATGGTGGCATACTATGGTATGAGCGACAAGGTGGGCAATGTTTCCTGGTATAACTTCCAGGAAGACGGCTACCAGCTCTCCAAACCATTCAGCGAGAAGACTGCCGAAATGGTAGACCAGGAAACCAAGGTCTTGATCGACAAGGCTCATCAGATGGCTAAGGATGTGCTTGAAAGTCATATGGAAGGCTTCCAGCAACTGGCACAGCTCCTGCTTGAGAAAGAGGTTATCTTCGCTGAGGACCTGGAGAGGATATATGGTCCGAGGGTAAAGGAACTTGACACTGTGGCTCCTGCAAAGGAAATCCCTGAAAATACAGAGACTAAGGCTGAATAAAGGAATCATCTGTTATGAAAGAGATCGTGATAAGGACAATTAGCGGAGTGGTTTTCACTGCTTTGACTTTGGCATCGCTGATTATCGTTCCGTCTAATCCTTATCCATTCCTTCTGCTGTTTTCTTTCTACCTTGTCAGAACCACATATGAGTACCTGAGGCTCACGATGGGAAAGGGGCAGGTTCTTGTAAAGGTATTAGCCCTTATAGGCTCGGTTTGCCTTTTCTTGATGGGGAGTATTTTTATGACATCTCCCGTTTTCAATATAATGCAGACGGTTGCCGAGATTCTTTTGTTCCTGTTGCTGATCGCAGTCCCGGTGGCATCTTTGTTTTCCTCTTCAAAGATAGAATTTGAATATGCCTGGTCTTCGCTGATTTACATTGCAGCTCCCTTTGCCCTTCTTTTCCTCCTGGCTACATTCAATTATTCTTTTGAAGGATGGAAAATAGCATCGCTCCTGATAATTATGTGGATGGGGGACATCGGGGCTTATTGCATAGGAACGGCCTTCGGACAGGGAGAACACGGACATAAGCTTATGCCTTCGGTATCCCCGAAGAAATCCTGGGAAGGAGTGTATGGTTCAGTGGCGCTTTCTTTAGTGACGGCATTGGTTCTCAGGGCTCTCGGAGTGCTTCTGGATGACCAGCCTTATTGGATAAGCGCCTTGTTCGGTCTGATAATCTGCATTTTCAGCATTCTCGGCGATTTGGTTGAAAGCAAGCTCAAGAGGAAGTTCCAGACCAAGGATGCCGGAAGGATAATGCCTGGCCACGGAGGGCTTCTGGACAGATTCGACAGCGGGCTTC
The DNA here is from genome assembly GCA_902789435.1 of uncultured Bacteroidia bacterium. Classification (GTDB taxonomy): domain Bacteria; phylum Bacteroidota; class Bacteroidia; order Bacteroidales; family UBA932; genus Egerieousia. The sequence goes on from CADAOA010000035.1 coordinate 10,346, forward strand.
TGGCATTCCCGGCAGCTTTTCTGTTCTATTTGATTTTGGAAATTATCTGAGATGATACACAGGGAAGGCCGCATATCCGTTTTGCTGACATTCTTTGTCTTTGCCGTGGTTGCTGTTGCGGTTATCCTGGCATTCGGGGTTAACTGGATAACGCTGGCCTTGTCTGTGGTCCTGCTTGGGCTTTTCTGCTTTACAGCGTACTTTTTCAGGGATCCTCATCGCGGAGTAATATCGGGTTCAAACGATGAAATCAAACGAGTTCCTGCATTCCCGATGCATTCAGGTTTCCGTGTTCATGAGCCTCTGGAGCGTGCACGTAAATTATTATCCCGCAGGCGGAAGGATCCTCTACAGCAAGCATCATCACGGTAATTACTTTGTTGCCTGGCATCCAAAATCTTCCGAGAAAAATGAAAGGACTTCCGTGGGCATCCGTCTGGATTGCGGGAAAGACATACTTGTCCGCCAGATAGCAGGTTATGTTGCCCGCAGGATAGTTTGCTACTCCAAGGAAGGGGACATTGCCGCAGCAGGTCAGCAGATGGGATTTATAAAATTCGGGAGCAGGGTAGATTTATTCCTGCCGATTGGATCGGATATTCTTGTAAAGGGAGGCGACAAGGTCCGCGCTTGCCAGAGCGTAATAGCAAAGATTTAGATTCCCTGAAGTTTCTTGATGGCCTCTGCAGGATCCTTGGCTGCGAAGACAGCGCTGCCAGCAACAACCACATCAGCCCCCGCATTTGCGATTTCCTGGATATTGTTCAGCCCGACACCACCGTCAACTTCTATCAGACAATCAGGATTGTTCTTCTCTATGATTTTCTTCAGCTCAGCGATTTTCCCCGTGCAGTAAGGGATGTACTTCTGCCCGCCATAGCCAGGGTTCACGCTCATTATCAGGATGTAGTCTGAAAATCTTACGACATCTTCCAGAAGCTGGACGCTGGTGTGAGGGTTGATGGCTACACCGGCTTTCATTCCCAGTTCCTTGATTCTTTTTACCGTACGGTCCAGATGGTTGCAGGCCTCATAATGGACGCTGATAGAGCCTACTCCCAAGGATTTATAGAGTTCAAAGAACTTCTGGGGTTCTACTATCATCAGATGTGCTTCCACAGGGATTGTGGCTCTTTTGCATATGGCCTCAATGACAGGCGTTCCGTATGAGATGTTCGGCACAAATACTCCGTCCATAATGTCCAGGTGGAAAATGTCCGCGTTGGCGTTCACAACATCTATGTCCTTTGCAAGATTGGAAAAATCCGCTGCAAGCATCGAAGGGGCTACAATCATCCGTTTCATACTCTGTTGTTTGTTAGTTTAATAACCGCTGCCGTTATCCCAGTAGCTGGCGTTCTTCTTGAACTGGAGCAGGTCTGCCAGAGAGGAGGCGTTTGCGCTGATCCTGAAACTCCAGCTTTCCCATTTTCCGTTAGGGATCCAGGAGAACGCTATGTTGAAGCAGTGCAGGCTGAACGAGCCTGAAAGCTGGGTTGTGGTAAGCTTCATCTTGGTCAGGTCCACACCGGTGTTCAGGGAAATCCTCAGGTCTCTGTATATCTGAACCTGAGAACTGATACCCAGGGTCATAGCATGGTTGTTGCGGATTATCAGCTGGTTGTTGGAGTACTGGTAGTTCTTGTAGTAGGAGTAGCTGAAGTTGAGGTTCACGCTCCAAGGCATGTTAGGGTCGTAGTAGTAAACCCAGCCGCCCGGTATGTATTCTCCCGTGATAGGGTGGTAGTAGATCCTCTGGTAGGAAGATGATGTGGAGTTTGTGCCGGCTCTTGTAGGCTGTACAGGCATACCGCCTTCCTGCTTGTAGTCTGAGCCCCATCTGCTTCTTCCCTCTCCCTGGAAGGTATAGGAAGTGGACAGGCTGGCACCGGTCATCCTGAACGGCTTGAATCCACCCTGGGTAATCATCAGCTTGTTATATCTCTGTCCTCTCTCGTTTATGGCATAAGGATCGAGGGTCATGTTTGCGGAAATACCCATCTTTCCGAATACCGTGGTGGACATATTGATGGAAATGTTGGACAGTTTCATCGAGTCAGCCAGGAAGTTATAGGATCCCGCAATGTTCAGCTGGTCTATAAGCTTAATCTTCCTGACCCCCTTGCCGGTTGTGTCCCTCTGGGATTTTATCTTGGCTTCCAGAGTGTTTCCGAAGCTGAAACTCATTCCAGCACTGCTGCCCTGGCCCGGAGGGGAATATAGCTGTCCGGCATACTTGTTATAAACTACTGAATGAGGCTTTCCGTCTGAATCCACATACTCGTAGGTGCGGAATCCGTTAGCCTTGGTTCCCATCTCAGGCATGTAGTTGAAGCTGAGACTAGGGGTTATGATATGCCTTACTGCCTGAAGCTTGCTGTTCTTTCCGAAGTTGAACAGACCATATATCCTGGTATTGAAGGACAGGTTGAAATTATAGGTCTGAGTCATTCCGAAAGTGCTGAAAGGATCGGAGAACTCAGTTACCGCCCTCTTGAGTCTTGTGTCGTAATACTGTCTGGCATCGGAGAAGTACCAGTTCATTCCGTAGCTTACTCCAGGGGAAGCCTGGATATATCTGAGCACCGTGAAGGTCGGAAGTCCGATGTTGAAGCTGTGCTGCATTCCGTTACGCATCTTCTTGAAGAAGTCGGGCTCTCCCACCTCTGAACTCTTGAAGTTTATCTTGTTATCGAAATGAGCAGTGTAGTTGAAGGTTATGTCTTCGTAGAACTTTCTCTTTCCAACCATGACCTTTCTCTTGAACGGATTGATCCTGCTGACTGTGAAGGTCAGGTTAGGGAAGGTTACGGCATAAGAACTGTCTCTGGAATTCTGGCTGTGCAATGCGTTTATACTCAAGGAGAACGGCGTTCCGGCCCAGGATTTTCCATATGAGATGGAGGAAGATATCTGGTTTGTCAGCGCCTGGTTTATGGTAGTTGAGTTGTAACGGCTGTTGGATGGAGAGGAGAAGTTCACCGATGCCCTGAATGTGGTTCCCGGCCTTGACTTGGCATCCTGGTTGTGGCTCCAGTTCATGGAGAAGTTCTTGCTCTTGGAATAGTCCGGCTGATGCTTTTCTCCAGTAATGTCTACTGAATATACTCCGGAAAGATTGCCTGTGTATTTGTATCTCTTGGCATATCTGGAGTTTACGTTGACGGCCCAGGATCCTCTGGTGTAGATGTCCACGGTAGTGGCAAGATCCAGATGGTCCCCGAACACGAAGTAATATCCCAGGCCCCTGAGGTAGAAACCTCTGGCAGTCTCCTCTCCGTATGTAGGGAAGAGCACTCCGCCGCTTCTGTTGCTTATTCTCGGCACAAAACCGAAAGGCAGGGCGAAAGGAGTAGGGACGCCTTCTATCACCGTATATGCAGGACCGAACACCGTCTTTTTCACCGGTCCGGAATTGATGACCTTGGCTGTGGTCATCTGGAGGTAGAAATGCGGTTCTTCAGCGTCGCAGGTAGTGTATATACCTCTGGCGATGTTGATGGAGTTGTCAGCCATCTTCTTGATATACTTACCTTTAATATTGCCTTCTCCCTCCTGGGTCATCATATTCTTGATCTTGGCCTTCTTTGTGTCGAAGTTATAATACACGCTCTCCATCGTGTAGGTATTCTTTCCCTCCTTGAGTTCCGGATTTCCCTTGATCACGCCGGTAGAGTCAGGCAGACCTTTGGCGAACACGGTCCTTGTCTGGACATTATAGGCTATGTAATCTGCCTTGATAGATATATCATCATATGTGACGGTAACGTCTCCATAGTAGTAGAGCATACGTTTGCCGTCAGTCAGGATTTCCACGCTGGAGTCCCTTCCTGTTGAGAATACCGGCTGCTTGAGGGTGGAGATAAGGGAAGAATCCACCGTAAACAGAGAGTCTTTAAGATTAAGGGAGTCTTTGCCCAGGGAATCTTTAGAAGGGATGCTGTCAAGGTGCGGGATGGTATCCCTGAAGCTGAAGGAAAGTGCGCCCTTTGGGTGCTGCTTCCTCGGGGTAAAGCCCACGAGGGAGGCCAAAAGCAAGGCGCACAGGGCTGCATTGCAGGTTTTCCGTATTATTCTACCAATAGACATCACCTTCTAAGGTCTGTTTTCAGCTTTTATTTGTAAATTTGTCAGCAAAGTACAAATGTAGCAATATTTTTGTTACTGATTTATAAAAAGGGAATGATATGAGACTTCTCTCCGGCATAGGACGTACTGCTTTTACCGTTGCCTTGGCGGCGGTGTTGGCGGTCTTTTCACTGCCAGTCAGTGCCCAGAACAGCTCCGGAAAGGTTAAGTGCGTGGTTTTGGATCCGGGACACGGCGGCCATGACCACGGCTGCATGAGCAAGGACCGCAAGTGGAGTGAGAAGAACATCGTGCTTTCCGTGGCCCTCAAATTGGGCAAGATCATAGAGGAGGAGCATCCCGATGTCAAGGTAATCTATACGAGGAAAAAGGATGTTTTCATACCTCTGGCCGAAAGGGCTGACATCGCAAACCGCAACAAGGCCGATCTTTTCCTTTCCATCCACGTTAACGCCAATCCTTCCGTGGTCCCGTCCGGAAGCGAAACCTATACTATGGGTTCCCACGTAAGCGACAAGAACTTCGAGGTGTCCAAGAGGGAGAATGCCGTAATCAAGATGGAGGACGACTATACTACAAAATATGAGGGATTCAATCCGGATTCCCCGGAGTCCTATATAATATTCTCCCTGCTCCAGAATGCTTATTCCGAGCAGAGCATAAGGTTTGCCAGTTTCATCCAGGACGAGTACCGTAAAGGTCCTGTGGCTGTCAACAGAGGTGTAAGGCAGGCCGGATTCCTGGTCTTGTGGCGCACTACCATGCCTTCCGTCCTGACAGAAATCGGCTTTCTGACCAATGCCGCGGACAAGGCAAGGATAACCACCCAGGAAGGGCAGCAGATGATTGCCCGCCGTCTGGCTGATGCATTCACGAGATATTGTGAGGATTACAGCAGCCGCTATGGTGGTTCTGAAGAAACCTCCCGGGAAGAGAAAACACAGGAAGAAGCTCCAAAGCCTGAGACTCAGCCAGAGGCCCAGAAAACTGAGACCCAACAGCCGGAAGTCCAGGATCCGGAGCCTCCGGTAAAGACAGAAGTGGAACCGGTTTCACAGGTAAGGTATTCAATCCAGATTATGGCGGCCAAGAAGAAACTCAAGAGTAATTCTTCTGAGTTCAAGGGGCTTAGGGGTGTTCAGACTATCTATGACAAAGGCTTTTACAAATATTTTTACGGGGATTATGATACGAGGCAGAAAGCTGCGGCCGTTCTGGGTGACGTTAGAAAAAAATTCCCTCAGGCCTTTATTATCGCGATAAAAAATGGTAAAATTGTAGCCAGATAATATAAGATCATGAAAATTTCCAGCAGTCAGAAAATAGGAATATTCGTCCTGGCGGTGGCCGTGGCGCTTTTCTTGGCCCTGAACTTCCTCAAAGGTTATGACTTGTTCAAGAAGAGGAGCACATATCATACTTACCTTCCTGAGGTGGAGGGACTTGCGCCTACATCTCCGATTTACATCAAGGGTTTTAAGGTGGGAACCATCGAGAAGATAAAGCTGGATCCTGTCAGGGACAGTTTCCTGGTTAGTTTCAACGTTACCAACGATTACCTTATCCCTATAGATACAAGAGCTGAGGTGTATAGTTCCAATCTTCTGGGAGGCAAGGCCTTGAGACTGGCTCTCGGAGATTCCCAGATAGGGGCAAGTGACGGGGATACCCTCAAGGGAAAGAGCGTTCCGGATATGCTCAGCGTGCTTTACGGATATGTCGGTCCGCTCAAGGATAAGCTGGAGGAAACGGTGGATAACCTGAACTCTGTCCTGATTTCAGTTAACCAGACCCTGGATTCTGCTGCTAGGCAGGACCTGCATTCCTCCCTGAGGAGGCTTGACGGCTCTCTGGCGAATATCCAGAAGCTTTCCGCTTCCCTGAACGGTATGACTCCTGACCTTTCCTCATCGCTGAAGAACATCAATACCCTCACTCAGGATCTCAGCGCTCCGGACGGAGATCTCAAGGGTGCCATTGCAAACGTGAACAAGACAGCTGAGAACCTGTCTGTTGTACGACTTCAGGAAACATTGGACAGGCTGAATGCCGTTCTGGACAAACTCCAGTCTCCTAATTCGACCACCGGAAAACTGATGGGAAGCGACGATCTTCACAATTCCGTGGATAGTTTGCTCAACGATATAGACAGTATGGTGAAAAAGATAAAGTCGAACCCTAAAAAATATATCAAAGTAAGTGTGTTCTGATTAGGCGTTTAACTACGCAATTTGGTATAAATATCTGATTTGGGCATTGTTATAAAACAGCAATTTTTTTCATGCTGATTTATAAGGCTCTTATATTTATCATCAAAAAAACAATAGCTGGAGATATTTTTTTTTAACTTTTTATTTACCATTTTTGTTCTGCCAAACCACGGCGCTTTTTTTTTCTAATATCATTCAATTTAATGGGCGAAAGCAATCACATAGAGGTGTGGAACCGTTGTCTCCAGATCATAAAGAGCAACGTTCCAGAGGCGGTGTTCCAGAAATGGTTCCTGCCGGTAAAGCCGATATCCCTGGTTGATTCTGCTCTGACGATAAAGGTTCCTTCTGACGCCCATATGCACCATTTGGAGGAAATGCCTCTGGTGGATATTCTGGGCAAGACCCTGAAGAGGGTTATCGGCGAAAAGGCTCACCTGTTCTACAATATCCAGTTCGTAAACAGCACCGTTGCCTATCCACACCAGACACTTGAGGTAGCGGATAATCCGCCTATCGCTTTCCCGAGGAACGAGAGGGAGACGATAAATCCTTTCGTGATTCCGGGAATCCAGAAACTGACCATCAACCCGAACCTTAACCCGAAATATTCCTTCGAGAACTTCATAGAGGGTCCTTGCAACCGCCTTGCAAGGAGTGCTGGAGAGAGAGTGGCTTCCACTCCGGGTAATAATCCGTTCTGCCCGCTGTTCATACATAGCGGTTCCGGACTTGGCAAGACCCATCTTTCCCAGGCCATAGGTCTGAGAGTAAAGCAGCTTCATCCGGAAAAGATAGTATTATATGTAAGCGCCAACACATTCAAGACTCAGTACCAGAACGCCACCGTAGGGAATAAGGTTCCTGATTTCCTGCATTTCTATGAGCAGATAGATGTCCTGATCCTGGACGATGTCCAGTTCTTCCAGGGGAGGAGTGGCACCCAGAATGCTTTCTTCCATATATTCAACTATCTGCAACAGGCTGGCAAGCAGCTCATACTGACTTCCGATGTTGCTCCGGGCAATCTCCAGAATATGGAAACCAGGCTGATCCAGCGATTCAAGTGGGGGCTTACCGCAGAGATACTGACTCCGGATTTCGATACCAGGGTGAAGATAATCAAGGCCAAGAGCGCCAACGAAGGAATCGTGCTTCCTGATGAGATCGTCAATTATCTTGCATCCAAGGTTACCGGAAGCGTACGCGAGCTTGAAGGAACGATCCTTACGCTTCTGGCTCATTCCACCTTCAATAAGGAAAGCATAACACTTGACCTTGCAAAGAAGGTCACCCAGCAGATAGTGAACGTGGATTCTTCAGAGATTTCTCTGGAGAGGATCCGCAACACGGTGTGCGATTATTTCAAGATTTCTCCGGAAACCATCGTTTCCAAGACCCGCAAGAGGGAGATCGTCCAGGCCCGTCAGATCGCGATGTACCTGGTTCGCAACCTTACAAAGACCTCCCTTACATCCATAGGCAGCCAGATGGGAGGAAAGGACCACGCCACCGTTCTCCACGCCTGCAGCACCGTTTCTGACCTGATAGACACAGACCGCAACATAAGACGCTATGTTGCAGACCTGGAGCGTCAGCTCAAGGGCGGAAAGTAATCCTGCGATTACATAAACAAATAAACAATACATAGTTATGGATAGCAAGAAAGTTCTTGAAATCTTCAAGGAAATTACAACTGTTCCCCGCGAGAGCGGTCACGAGGAAAAGATAGTCAAATGGCTTCTGGATTTCGGAAAGAAGCACAAACTCGGAGCAAAGAAAGACAAGGTCGGCAACGTCCTTCTGACAAAGAAGGCCGACAAGGGCATGGAAAATGTTCCGACGATAATCATGCAGAGCCACTCCGATATGGTATGCGAGAAGAACCAGGGTGTAAAGCACGATTTTGCCAAGGATCCTATCAATTACTGCATCGAGGACGGATGGATGATAGCCAAGGATACCACTCTGGGTGCTGACTGCGGCATTGGAATGGCTGCACAGTTGGCGGCTCTGATCGATCCAAAGATGAAGACCGGAAAACTGGAAGCCCTGTTCACCATCTCCGAGGAAACCGGACTGGACGGAGCCGAGGCTCTGGAGAAAGGCTTTTGCACAGGAAAGATTCTCCTCAACCTGGATTCAGAGGATGAAGGAGAACTCTGCATAGGTTGCAACGGCGGTATAGATACTACGGCTGTATTCACCTACAAGCCAGTACCTCAGACAAAGGAATATCTCAAGTACAAGGTTAGGGTGTTCGGCAGCCAGGGCGGCCATAGCGGGGACGACATCAACAAGAACCGTGTAAACGCCAACCAGATGCTCATGCGTTTCCTCTACAAGGTTCTTGACAAGCACAATATTGAACTTTACGAGATTGACGGCGGCAACAAGCGCAACGCCATTCCTAGGGATGCCCATGCCGTTTTCGGATTCCCTAAGAGTGCAAAGGCTTCCATCACAAAGATATTCAATCAGGTAAGAGATGAGGTCAAGGCTGAGTTTGCCATTCCTGATCCTGGAGTGCAGATGGAACTTGTTCCTGTAGAGTGCAAGAGCAAGGCCATAGATCCTAATACCGCCGCTTCCCTTATTTTCGCCGGAGTTGCTTGCCCGCACGGATCTTACAAGATCAGCGACACTATTCCAGGCCTGATTGAGATTTCCACAAACTTTGCTTCCATCAAGATGAAGAAGGGCAACAAGATCGTCATCGGTTCCAGCCAGAGAAGTGCTGTTGTGAGCGAGAGGCGCTGGATGGCTCAGCAGATGGAGGCTTGCTGGGCGATGGCCGGAGCAAAGGTTACTCACGAAGGAGAGTATCCGGGATGGATTCCTAAGCTCAATTCTCCGATTCTGGAGCATTGCAAGAAGGTTTACAAGAAGCTTTTCAAGACAGACGCCAAGGTGATTGTAACCCCTGCGGGACTGGAATGCGGACTGTTCAGCCTCAAGTTCCCGGACTGGGATATGATATCCTTCGGCCCTACACTCAGAGGTGTTCACGCTCCTGGAGAAAAACTGGATCTTGCATCTTTGGACAAGTTTGTCAAATTCCTTGAGCAGCTTCTGGTTACAATAAAATAGAAAGTTTCCCTTGGTGAATATTGCAGTAAGCCCCGGCTAGTAAGTCGGGGTTTACAGCTTTTTTGCACTTTAATAAAATATGTGCTATATTTGCGTACAGTTTCTGCGGGACTCTTCCGCAGGTGGGATCCAGGAGATCCTTTTGTTCCCAAACTATTTACACATTTTATATGTACGACATTATTGAACTTAAGTCCAAGAGTTTTGATGAACTTTTGGAAATCGCAGAGAAGCTTGACATCGCCAAGCCTAAGTCTTATTCCCAGGATGATCTCGTGTACAAGATTCTAGACGAGCAGGCTATCAAGGCGGCAGGACAGCCGGAGGAAAAGCCAAAGCGCAAGCCGAGGCAGAAGGTGAAGAGTCAGCAGGCTTCCCAGGAAAACAATGAAACAAATTCCCAGGCCGCACCTGAAGCTCCGAAGAAGCGTGGCCGTAAAAAGAAAGAGATAGCTCAGCCTGCGCAGCAACCTGAGGTACAGGCTCCTGCAGAAGCTAAGCCAGAGGCTAAACCAGAGGCAAAACCTGTTGAGGAGAAGCCGGCTCAGGCTCCTGAGCAGAACAATCAACCTCGTCAGAAAAGGCCGAGGATACAGAGAGGACAGCAGCCTGCTCCATCTTTGTTCGATCAGCCTCAGGCACCGGCAGCGGAAAATGCAGAGAAGCCGGCTCCACAGCCAAAACCACAGGAGCCAAAACCACAGGATCAGCCAAGACCACAAGAGCAGCAGCCAAGGTCTCAGGAGCAGCAGAAACCTCGCCAGGAAAGGCCTGAGGAAAAAGCTCAGAAGTATGAATTTGAGGGTGTTGTAAAAGCAGACGGTGTTCTGGAGATCATGCCGGACGGCTATGGCTTCCTCCGCTCTTCAGACTACAATTACCTTAATTCCCCGGACGACATTTACGTATCGCAGAACCAGATAAAGCTCTTCGCCCTGAAGACCGGAGATACCGTCTTCGGAGAAATCAAGCCTCCGAGAGAGGGTGACAAGTATTTCCCTCTGGTGAAGATCGATTCCATCAACGGAAGGGATCCGGCTTTCATCCGCGACAGGGTTCCGTTCGACTTCCTGACTCCACTTTTCCCGGAGGAGAAGTTCAACCTTCTTGGCAACGGCCACAACAACCTCTCCTGCAGGGTAGTGGATATGTTCGCCCCTATAGGAAAGGGACAGAGAGGCCTTATCGTGGCCCAGCCTAAGACCGGTAAAACCGTTCTTCTTAAGGAGATAGCAAATGCCATCGCCGACAACCATCCTGAGGTTTACCTTATAGTTCTGCTCATCGACGAGCGTCCTGAGGAGGTTACCGATATGGCTCGCAGCGTGAAGGCTGAGGTTGTGGCTTCCACCTTCGACGAGCAGGCAGAAAGGCACGTGAAGGTTGCCAGCATGGTTCTGGAGAAGGCCAAGAGACTGGTAGAGTGCGGACACGATGTGGTAATCCTGCTGGATTCCATCACCCGTCTTGCCAGGGCTTTCAACACCGTCCAGCCTGCCAGCGGCAAGGTTCTCAGCGGTGGTGTAGATGCAAATGCGCTTCACAAGCCTAAGAGATTCTTCGGCGCTGCCAGAAACGTGGAGAACGGCGGTTCCCTGACCATCATAGCAACAGCTCTCACGGAGACAGGTTCCAAGATGGACGATGTCATCTTCGAGGAATTCAAGGGCACCGGCAATATGGAACTCCAGCTTGACCGCAAGCTTTCCAACAAGAGAATCTTCCCGGCTGTGGATGTAACTCTCTCATCCACAAGAAGAGACGACCTTCTTGTAAACAAGGAGGCCCTGAACCGTATCTGGATTCTGAGAAACTATCTCTCCGATATGAACAGCGTGGAGGCTATGGAGTTCATGAAGGCCCGTCTGGAAAAGACAGCCACCAACGAGGAGTTCCTCGTCACGATGAACGGAGATGCCCTGAAATAAAAAAAGCCCGAACGGGCTTTTTTATTTAACGGCGATTATGTCGACTTCGACCATCGCACCTTTCGGCAGGGCTGCCACCTGGTAGGCGACTCTTGCCGGATATGGCTCGCTGAAGAACTTGGCATAGACCTCGTTCAGCGCTCCGAAGTTTGCCAGGTCCTGCAGGTAGCAGGTTACCTTTACGGCATCGCTCATCTTGAATCCGCCTTCTTCAAGCACGTTCTTAAGGTTGGTGAACACCTGGGTAAGCTGCTCCTTGAATCCTCCCGGAACAAATTCTCCGGTTGCAGGGTCTATAGGGAGCTGTCCTGATGCATAGATTGTGTTGTCTGCTACAACTGCCTGGCTGTAAGTTCCTACAGCTGCCGGTGCCTTAGGGCTTGCTACTATTTTCTTCATATCTTTTGTGTTTTTGATTTCCTATCGTAAAGATATACAATAATCTTCTCAGCTCAAAAGAAAGCTGAGCATTCCGGCAGCAATTCCGAGCAGGGCGCAGAATGCTTTGCTCAATACCCAGCTCTTCTTGCTCTGGGCAAGGAGCGGGAGGGAGACGTGTCCCTGCTGGCTTATGGCGCTTGTCAGCAGCACGTAGAACGGCAGGGTGCCCTGGGCCACAAGCAGGATGAACACCATGTGAGGGCCGCTCTGCGGGATCAGTCCGATTACCGCTGCAGCAAGGACAACCAGCGGCATATAGCTCTCGTGGCCTGTAATCCAGTCTTCTATGTTGATGTATTCAGTCAGGATTCCGCACAGTATCAATGCTCCGAAGGACCAGAGGAACACGCTCGGAAGATGTTTCTTTACAATATGCCCCCAGACGTGCTCTTTGAGAAAATGCTTGAAGTTTCCGTCTTTTTTGTGGGCCTTGTCTTCCTGGTGTATCTGGAAGCTTTCCGGACACAGGCTCTTCTGGCGTTTCTTTTTCAACAGGCTGATTGCCAGTCCGGCGCAGAAACCTATGATGCAGAGTATGGCAAGCAGTCTAAAGAACAGCCTCGGCGATGTTGCCAGAAGCACAAAGGCCTCGTCTCCGGTGGAGACTATCATCGTCGAGATCAGGGCTCCAGCTCCGATGATGGAGTGGGTGTAGAGGGAGACCGATGCGAATCCTCCCACGCAACCTGGTATGGCTCCCAGAAGAGTTCCTGCAACTGTCTGTCCAGCAGGGGAGTCCTTGAGTGACTTGAACCATTTCCCCCGGTTCTCTATGTTCAGGAATTCAATAAGGGACATCATCGCGATTACCAGTGCAGTAATCACGACCGCTCCTTCAAGTCCCTGAAGAATTATGGCCAGAATCCGGGAAAGGTCCATTTATTTCTTTTCTTCCTCCCGATAAAGCTCAATCAGCTGCTCTGCCGCCATGAATGAATCTATCTGGCCGGCAAGCACCTGCTGCTCTGTCTTCTCGATTGCTTTCTCGATCTTTGGATTGTCGTAGAAGTCGTTGCGGAGGGTTTCATTGATGTGCTCGTACATCCAGTACTTGGCCTGCTGCCTTCGCTTGATGTCGTAGTAGCCGTTCTTTCTCACCAGCTTGAAGTAGGCCTCTATCTTTTCCAGTATTTCAGGAAGGCCTTTCTTGGTTACGGCTGAGGAGGTGACGGCGGTTGGCACCCATCCGGAATCTGTAGGCGGGAACAGGTGCAGGGCATTGGCGTAGAGGGCTTTTGCTCCTTCCGCCTTCTCCTCGTTGTTTCCGTCTGCCTTGGTGATGGCGATAAGGTCGCTCATCTCCATTATTCCTCTCTTTATGCCCTGGAGGTCATCTCCCGCTCCGCTGAGCATAAGTAGCAGGAAGAAGTCGCTCATGGAGTGGACAGCGGTCTCGCTCTGGCCGACTCCTACGGTCTCTATGAAGATTACATCGTAGCCGGCGGCCTCGCAAAGAAGTATGGTCTCTCTTGTCTTGCGGGTAACGCCGCCCAGGGAACCTGCGCTAGGCGAAGGCCTGATAAACGCCTTTGGGTCTTTGGTGAGGGTTTCCATCCTGGTCTTGTCGCCAAGGATGGAGCCTTTGGTCTTCTCGCTGGAAGGGTCCACTGCCAGCACTGCCAGCTTGTGGCCCGCTCCCGTGATATAGCCTCCGAAGGCCTCTATGAAGGTGCTCTTTCCGGCTCCGGGAACGCCCGTTATGCCGATTCTCATCGTGCGGACCTTGCTCTTGCGGATCTTCTCCTGGCAGCCTATGATGATTTCCTTTGCCAGTGCCCTGTGGGCTGGATTGGAGCTTTCTATGATGGTTATCGCTTTTCCGAGAATGGCCCTGTCCCCGGCAAAGATGCCCTTCAGGTATTCCTTGGCGGTAAGGACGGAAGGCTTCTTCTTCACGAAGAAATTCTTGATGTATGGATTAACCGTAGGCTGGGCGTTCACTCCGTCGTTTACCACCAGCGCGGTGTCGTTGGCCTTGCTTTTCTTAGGAGGCCAGTCCTCTGTTGTCGCGTCTATCTTGTTGCTCATATCTGTCTATCTCTCAGGCCATACCGTTCCGCTTACGAAAATGGTCACCAGCGGCCTTTCAGGCGAGTTTGTTACAAGTGTGATTATGAAAACTATGTCTTCTCCTATTTTGTTCGGACGAATGCTTCCTGTCAGAATTCCGCTGCCGCCGGCCTTGATTGTGGCTGGGCAGTGGATCTCCATCTTCACCCCGCCGGTTTCCACCTTGTATATTCTGAGGTCACTCTTTCCGGGATTGCTGATTTTCACTTTCACCGGAATACTGCTGTAATATCCTGCGCTTCCAAAATCAATGGCGCTCTTGTCCAGCATTATCTGCGGAGCCTTGTCTTTCTGCTCTTTGCTCAGCGATGTGTAAGGTGTCACTATCGTGGCTTCCGTTGAAAACTCCCCGGCCTTGGCTCCGTCGCAGAGAATGGTTGCCTTGTAAAAGTTCTTTCCCCACTTTTTCTTTCCAAGGGCTGTGTTTATAGAGTAGGATATCGTTGCGCTTTCTCCAGGCTTTATAACGGATGGAGATATGGAGATGGAGAGTGCTGGATCCACATTATCAAAGCTTACGGATACTTTCTTCTTGGAGATGTTCACGATATTCTCCTTGAGGGCTTTCTTCAGTCCCTGCTCAATCTGCCCTGCATTCTGGGTGGAAGCTTTCATTCCCAGAGGCCCGAAATGTGCCGGATAAAGCTCTGACACCGGCTTTTCCTTGTCGTATGCCACTCCTGTAATCCTCAATTGAATAGGTTTCGGTGAAGATGATACATAAACCGTCAGGGTCTTGTCAAACGGATAGGCTCCCTGGTCGTTGAGGAAGGTTACGGTTATCACCCCGCTCTCTCCCGGGCGGATAGGGGCCTTGTTCCACTCCGGAACAGAGCATCCGCAGGATGACAGTATGTTGTTGATTACCACCGGCTCAGAACTTACATTGGTGTACTTGAACTGGCATTTCTTCTCTCCGCTTCCTGCCAGTATCTTCCCGAAGTTGTGCACCACCTTATCAAACTTCAGCGATGTGGTATGCCCTGTCTGGGCCCACGCAGACCCGACAAAAACTGTAACCAGCATCAAAACCGTTATGATTTTACCAAAGTTTCTCATAATTCAACCATCCTTTTTGAGAAGTCTTACAAATATAGTGCAAAAAGTACAATTTAAGGTGTTCTGATTTTTAGGGACCACTACAAATTATTATATTTGCTCCCCTTGGAAAACAATCAAACTATTTATTTATATAATATGAAGTTATTCGCTAAAATTTCAGCATTCTGCCTTGCAGTGCTTGTTGTGGCATCAGTGATGTCATCCTGCAAGAAAGAGTATGCAACCATCAAGGGTGATCCTACTAACACAAGGATCTATACCCTGGACAACGGTCTTACCGTTTATCTGACTCCAATGCACAAGGAGCCTAGAATCCAGACCTACATTGCAGTAAGAGTGGGAAGCAAGAACGACCCTTCCGAGACTACAGGTCTGTCCCATTACCTCGAGCACATAATGTTCAAGGGTACAACCAACTATGGTACAACCAACTATGAGGCTGAAAAGCCTATGCTGGACCAGATTACCGAGGAGTTTGAGAAGTATCGTACCATGACCGATCCTGAGGAGAGAAAGGCTCAGTACGCAAAGATAGACTCAATATCCTATGCAGCTTCAGAGTATTTCATCGGCAACGAGTATGACAAGATCATGGCCCAGATGGGAGCACAGGGATCAAACGCCTTCACCTCATTTGACATGACAGTTTATACAGAGGATATTCCTGCAAACCAGGTAGAGGCTTGGGCAAAGGTTCAGTCTGACAGGTTCAAGAATATGGTAATCAGAGGATTCCATACTGAGCTCGAGGCAGTTTACGAGGAGTGCAACCTCGGTCTCTCGGATGACAGCGGGAATGCTCTTGATACACTTTTGTTCGCGATGTTTGACAGGCATCCTTACGGAGAGCAGACTACAATCGGTACTCAGGAGCACCTGAAGAACCCTTCCATCGTGAACATACAGAAGCACTTTGACAACTTCTATGTTCCTAACAACGTTGCTATCTGCATGGCTGGAGACTTTAATCCAGATGTCGTGATCAAGACCATCAAGCAGTATTTCGGAGACTGGAAGAAGAATGATGATCTCAAGCTTCTTGAGTTTGAAGATGAAGAGCCGATTACAAGTCATATAGAAAAGACCGTTTACGGACAGCAGTCTCCGTTCTTTGGCATTGGCTGGAGATTCCCTTCCGCCTACAAAGCCGGAAGAGAAGGCCTGAACTTTACTGAAGACACTCTGTACATTATCAATAGCCTTCTTTCCAACCGTGGCGGCGCCGGTCTGATAGACCAGGATGTTAACCGTCTTCAGAAGACTCTGGGAGCAGATGCTTTCAGCTATACACTTTCTGACTACATTATTTTCCTGATTACATGCGAGCCTAGGGAAGGCCAGAGCCTGGAAGAGGCAAAGGCCATCGTGATGGAAGAAATTGAGAAGGTAAAGAGAGGCGAGTTCGACGAAAATATGCTCCAGTCCATCCTGAACAACTACCGCCGCCAGCAGATGATGGCCCAGGAGTCTTACAGGGCACTGGCCTCCTGGCAGTACAACGCTTTCATCAACCACCTTCCTTGGAATTATGTAATAGGCGGAGGAGATCGTCTGGCCAAGATTACCAAGGAAGATGTAATCGCTTTTGCAAACCGCCACTTTGGTGATAACTATGTTCAGGTAAACAAGTTACAGGGTCCTCAAGTAGGAGTGAAGAAGCTTGAGAAGCCTGCTATCACCGCTATCCGCACCAACAGGGACACTTCCAGCCAGTTCCTCCGCGATATGGAAGAAATGGCAAATGCTGCCGCTCCTATACAGCCTGTATTCGTGGACTTTGCAAAGGATATGAGTGTGGCTGAGCTGTCCAACGGACTGCCTTTCTACTACAAGCACAACGACGACAACGAGCTCTTCAACCTGAACTACTATTTCAGGAACGGAACAAACGACATTCCGGTGCTCCAGTATGCGCTGTCATACGTTCAGGCTCTTGGAACCGACAGTCTTACCGCTGACCAGATCAGGTCCAAGTTCTACAACCTGGCTTGCACATTCAACGGAATGGCCGGAGCAAACGACCTGACAGTATCTCTGTCCGGTATCGGTTCTTCAATGGACGAAGCAGTTGCTCTTCTTGAGAACTTCCTGGCAAATGTAAAGGGAGACGAGGATCTTCTTAACATGATGAAGCAGAACTGGGTTCTGGAGAAGATGAACGCAAAGACCAGCAAGAGGGCAAACGAGACCGCTATCCAGATGTATGCCATCTACGGTCCTAAGAATCCAATTACATCAGACCTTCTGCCGGCCCAGATTATGGCTTTGACTTCAGACGAGCTGATAGCCGCAGTAAAGGATATGTTTGCCCATAAGCACACTGTTATTTACTATGGTCCTGTTTCACAGGAGGAAATGGCAAAGAAACTCCCTGAAATGCACAAGGTTGCAGAGAATCTCGCCGATTTCGCCCCAAGCAACGTATTCAAGGCCTGGAGCAGCCAGACTCCTGGCGTGTTCATCGCTCCTTACAAGGCTAACCAGATCAACATGTACAAGATTATCTCTTACGACGATGCAGAGTACAATCCTGAGAACGACGCTCTGGTTAACCTGTACGAT
>CADAOA010000036.1 GCA_902789435.1 uncultured Bacteroidia bacterium
ACTGCACCTCTTATCCGTCGTGAAGGAGCATATGAACTTTGCTGGGGGCTCGACCAGCTGAAAGCCGGGGAGAGCCAGAAGGACAAGGTCTACACCATAAGCTACACCCTTGGCTCCCTGATGAAATCCTACAACGAGGCGGAAGGCTTCAACCATATGTTTGTAAACCCCGGCATATATCCACTTCCGGAAAAGGTCAGCCTGAGAGTTGAAATGGATAGCATCCAGTTAGACACCTCCAATGCAAGAGGCTGGGCTTTCGGATATTACGGAAATACCGAGTTTACGGATGGCGGCTTTGAGGCGTGGACGGAAAACTTCACCTCGTCCAGCAGCATGATAATAATGCTGGCCCTGAAGAAAGACTTCATCTACCCTTCCGACACCTTGGATACAGATTTCCAGGAAGTGGTAGACTATGCATTGGAAGGGGCCAGTTTCGGAGGGGAATATGACGGGGAAGAGCAGTTCTTTACAGATGACTGGGCTACGTGGATCTGCGGTAAACTAGGGATAAATAAAGATAGTATTATCCAAAATGTTTCCACAGCAATTTGCATTGCCTTTATCGGACTGTTTTTCCTGCTAATGTCCTTCCTGAAGAGTATACTGACACTTCTGGCATATATCATCAGTCTGAAACCACTGCGTGTATTGATAAGGAGGCTTAAAATCAGCCGCAAGGCAAACGGTGGGCTTTCTCCATGGCAAAGGGAAATCCCTTTCAACGGCAGTCTATTCGCCGCGGGGAAAGCCCTCAACACCCTGTCTTACAAGGAGACTCCGGATATCAACAATATCCTTGGAGCTTTTATCCTCCGTCTTTTCCAGAGGGGGGAACTCCTTCTGACCTGGGAAGACGGCAAGCAGACAATCAGGATCGGCGAGCACACTGACCAGACCGATAATCCTCAAAAAACTGACGGCAACATCAAGAGCCCTGCAGACATAAGAATGGAGAATACCCTCTATTACATCTTCAAAAGCGCTGCCGGAAAAGACGGAGTCCTCCAGGAAAACGAACTCAAGCGCTGGCTCAAGAACAAGAATTCCTATGCCGAAAAGCTTCTGGAATTAAGGAATACAACCAACAAACCGAACAAGGAGGAACTTGCAGGTCTTATGAGACTCAAGAAGTTCCTGCAAGACTTTACGCTGATAGAGGAAAGGGGCGTTGTAGAAGTCAAGCTCTGGGACGAGTATCTTGTGTTTGCAACTCTCCTGGGTATCGCAGACCAGGTCAGGAAAGATTTCCGGAAGGTTTGCCCTGAGTATTTTGCCATGAGCAAGTTTGCAACCGCTATGGAGAACACCTCATTCGACTTCAGTACAACGGTTTACAGCATCGCAAATTATACAGCCAATGCCGCCGAGTATTCAAGGCTTTCAACTGAAAGGGCCGCTGCCGCATCTTCAATGTGGAGCGGCGGAAGTGGCGGAAGCAGCTACCGCGGAGGAGGAGGGCACTCTTCCTTTAGTGGCGGAGGTGGTCACTCCGGTGGAGGTGGCGGCGGCGGAATACGTTAAAAAAACAGATATGAAACACATCTTTGCTTTTTCCTGCCTTATGGCACTGCTTAATTTCTGTCCCAGAAGCACTCTCATTAGCGGTAATATCGCCGAGGGAGACAACGACAAGCCGGAGGGAACCATAAAGTCTTACGAGTATTCCTATAGCGGAACAATGGCTTTTCCTATTGACTTCTACAGGCTCACGGTCCTTGAAGACGGAACCGTGGAACTGGGTTATTCTCACGACGAAAACGATATCCATCTTTTCAGGGTCACAGAAGAAGCGCCTGCCAAGATTGCAGAAATCGCCGAGAAATCATCCCTGTATAAGATCAAAAGGTCCTACCGCCCAAAATTGGAGGTTTTGGACGGATATGGATGGCATATGTATATCAGATACGAGAAAGGCGGCATTTCCTCCGGAGGTACCAATGCATGGCCTAAGGAAGAATTCAACAATTGCATCGCTACCATCAACAACTATCTGGATTCCCTTTTCAAGGCCGCCACTCCGCAAGACTCACTGGGAGTCGACTATCACAACAACTGGTAGAATCTGATGGCAAGGGTCCGCTACTGGCGCAAAGTCCCGTTTATGGGAAAGGATTTCATCGCGATTAACCTATTCGGGCTGATCGTGGTGCGCAAAGGCGCCTTTTTCCCTGCCTCATCGTTGAACCACGAAAAAATCCACACCGCCCAGCAAAGGGAGATGCTCTTTGTCTTCTTCTACGTATGGTATGTACTGGAATGGCTGACAAGGCTGATCTTCTGCTTCTCAGCCAAGAAAGCCTATTTCGCCATCAGCTTCGAGAGGGAAGCCTACGCCAACGAATATGACGAAGGATACCTCAAAGGCAGGAAGCACTTCAGCTGGCTGCGCTATCTGAAAGTCACAGGAAAATCAAAGTAGGTATTTGGATAAGGCTCGTCGCGGAGAGTGAAATGCCACCACTCGGAATACAGAGGCTTGAAACCGTGACGCATCATTGCCTGCCTTAGTATCTGGCGGTTTTCATACTGCTGTGGAGTGACGCCCTTGTAGTCTGGATGGGCACTAGGGTCAAGCATATCGAATGTTCCGCCCATATCCACTTCCTTTCCCGTTCTCATGTCAAACAGAGTGAGGTCTACGGTGCTTCCCCTGCTGTGGCCGGACTTGGTGGCTATGTAGTCCTGCTTGAAGAGGTTGGCTTTGTCCAGATTCGGGTAGAAGGCTCTCTTCATAGAGGTGTCTGCATCCTTTGCCCAGCGGCAGAAATGAGCCACGGCCCTTGCCGGACGGTAAGCATCATAAATCTTGAGGCGGTAACCCTGTGCCTTGACATCATCGCTGACAGCCTTCAGGGCCTTGGCGGCCTCCTTGGTCATAAGAGCAACAGGCTCCTCATAACCGTCTATCCTTGAGCCCACGAAGTTATAGGTGGAATAATATCTTATTTCCAGAATCACATCCGGAACGGCCTCGGAAATAACAACAAAGCCGTCTCTGATCTGGTTTGCAGGAATCTTCTTGACAACATCCTCAACTGATGGGTCACCGTATCCTGTGTCTGCAGATTCATCCACAACCGCCAGAGTGTCCGGAACGTTTTTGACGTCTGTCTGGGGTTTCTTGCCTGAACAGCCAGCCAGGCAAATAGCTATAGCTAACGAAAAAAGAATCAAGTGCCTTTTCATAAGAATCAAATTTACGGAGTGTAAAATTACAAATAAAGATGTATTTTTGAATTATAAACTTCTACGATATGACCAAGAGATTCATTATTCTGTTTGCCGCCGTCCTGTGCGCATTTTCCTGCACAACCAAAAACGCCCCTACCCAAAACTTGAGGGTTGGAATGCTGGACGGCCTGGGAAGCGGCCACACCAACATGACCGAAGCCTTTGCAGCGGCCCAGCTGGATTCCCGCATCAGTATAAAATACATAACCAGCGGCGACATCGCCTGGGGAGTTCTGGACAGCCTGGATGTCCTGATTATCCCTGGCGGAGGCGGAAGCATGCACACTTTCAGCCTCGGAGACACCAACATCGGCATAATCAAGAAATGGACCGAGAACGGAGGCGGCATACTCTGCATCTGCGCCGGAGCATACGCCCTGAGCCACACTCCTGACTATGCCTGCTTCGGTATGAACGGAGCCCAGGTAGTGGACCTCGACCATTCTTCCAGAGGCCAGGGACTCTGCGCTTTAGGCATCACAGAAGAGGGAAAGAAACTCTTCCCGGAACTTGCATCTGTTGACACTATCCACGTGATGTTTGAAAACGGCCCTATGCTGGCCCCTGCAGATTCCGCCACTCTTGCCCAAAGCCCTGCAACAGATTATACGGTATTCACCACAATGCTCAGCGATGTTCACGTGGGAGCCGAATTCCAGGCCGGTATCAGCCCCGGAAAGCCGTTCATGCTGGGAAACAACTACGGAAAAGGCAGGGTGTTCACTTCCATCGGCCATCCTGAAGGAAGTGCATCCTTTGGCTGGATGATTCCTAGGATCCTATGGTGGTGTGCCCAGAAAGAAGACCAGGCCCTGCCGGTCGAGTACAAGGCCCCTTCCCTGGACAAGGAAGTGATAATGAGCGAAGAAGATCTCCGAAAGGAAGGCTCGCTCTACAGGACATTCGTCTACGGCTCAAAGGAAGAGAAACTGGAAGGCATCAACTGGATGATGACCCATCCTTCCTGGAGCATGAAGACCTGGGCTACCGGCCTTCTCTACGACAAGGATTTTGAAGTAAGGGGAGCCGCTGCAGCCTGGATAATGTCAACCGAACTTCTGACAGGAAAGAAAGAACTCGAATCAGCCTGCGCCATCGAACAGAACCCCGAGACAAAGGCCATAATGCAGAAAGCAGTCGAGCACATTCAGTCTCTTTACAAATAATCCGAAATTGATATTTTATTGACGGAATTTTGATATGAATTTGACGTTCCGTTGATGAAGATTTGAGGATTATTCACTTTGATAATTTATTGATGTACAATTCTTTGCATCCATAGTGCAAAGAGATGATATTTGCATTGAACCATAAAGCAGATACCATTTCCAACCATTAAATCATAAAACTATGGAAGCAAAGAAAACCAACAGAGCCAGCCTGGAAAACAAAAGGGCGATGTTCCTTGAGATCGGGCTAATCGCAGCACTTGCGTTTGTTCTGACCTCCTTCGAGTGGAACTCCTCCACCAAGGAAGTAGCATCGATATCTGACGGCAGGATTTCCCTTATCGACGACGAGACTGTCCCTATCACCCAGCAGGAAACCCCTCCGCCTCCAGAGAGCATAAAGGAGCCGGTAATCAGTGAAGACCTACAGATAGTGGAAAACGATGTCAAGATAGACACCGAATTCCTCAGCCCGGACGACAATACCGACCCTATCAAGATCGTTCCTTATGTGGAGCCTTCCAACAAGGAGGAAGAAGAGGAGGTTGAAGAATTCATTCCGTTCTCCATCGTCGAGGACAAGCCAACCTTCCAGGGCGGAGACGCAAACACCTTCACCAAGTGGGTTTACGGCAACATAGTATATCCTGAACTGGCAATCGAAAACGGAATCCAGGGAAGGGTTACCGTTCAGTTCACCATAGACAAGGATGGCAGTGTAAAGGATGTCAAGGTTCTCAGGGGCGCAGATTCAACTCTGGACAAGGAGGCCGTCAGAGTAATATCCAACTCTCCGAAATGGACTCCGGGAAAGCAGAGAGGCAAGGCGGTTAAGGTAAAATACACCTTCCCTATTATCTTCCAGATGAGGTAATTATTTAAGGGAGAATCTCCAGAGTTTGGAATGTCGGGGCTTCCCCGAAGTATGGAAAACCACATACACCCATTTCCCGTGAATATCAATGCCCTCTGGCTCGTCCACAAGGGCGTTGATGTTTTCTGTACGCTCTATCTGCTTGGTTTTCAGATTCACGATATGAAGCAGACGGTCGTGGGGTGGATAACCGTCCGGAAGGAAAGCATAATCCCCCATCACAAAACTTCCCTGCCAGATATTTATTCCCGTATCAATCCTGGTGACATCCAGCACATCAGAATCCTTCAGATGAACTTCACCATTTTCATCAGAATCTGATAGTTTCGGCAAACGGAACTTCTTGAGCAGTTTGAAATCCCCGTTCCTTCCGCCAAAGGTGTAGATGAAGCCATTCTTGACATCCGCGCACCAGTCAATCGAGCCCGGATAATCCGTTCCTTCATAGTAGATCTTCTGAACGATCTTGCTGCCTTCCAGGGTGATGTCGGTGACAAGGCAGGCGTGCTTCCCCCTGCATTCGGATACGTATAGCAACGGGAACTTTGACTTGCGGGAAAACTTCTCCTTCCCGAAGAAAGCGTTGTTGCAATGTGAAGTGTTGCCTTCCATCATATATGCCGCGACAAGTGCCTTCTTCTTCATATCGTAGATGCAGCACATTCCCTTGTCATGCACTACGACAGCAAAGTTTCTATACATAGCAAGCCCCTGAGTGGAACCCTTGATTTCCATACTGTCCGGAGTCCAGTCTGCAAAATCGGCAATCAGTTCCGCATTCAGGGGCAAAGCCTTTGCGTCTTTTATCTTTACCTGAGAATAACCCTGTGCAAAAGCCAGCACAAAAGCCAGCAGAAATACAATCCTGTTCATAGACTAACTTTATATCGGGTATAAAGTTAAGAAAAGAACAGGACTCGGCGATGGTTACAGAGCATCTTCGCCGGACTCTGCCTGAGGTCTCGGCCTCTGAGGTCGGTTGCCCTGCCTCTGGCCATTATGACGGCCACCTTGCATACCTGGTCTGCCCTTTCCCTGCTGCCTGGTGCGGAGTTTCTGCTGAATCTGCTGCTCCACGCCGGAGAAGCGTACAAGCTGCTCCGGCTCCAGAACCTTGGCAAACTCGTCGATGTACTGGAGTTTCACTTCCTGGGCCTTCATCTGCCTTTCAACTTTGGCCTTCTCCATCTTCACGGCTTCTTCCTTTGTAATCTTTTTGCGCTCAGGCTTTGCATTATCGGCTTTAGCCTGCGGCTTCTCGCCCTTTTTCACTCCTTCTTTCTTCGGCATCGGGCCCATAGCCTCACGCATAGCATCTGAATAAGCCCTGTAAACCTTGACGAATTCAGGTTTCTGCTCGTCTGTGATGTTCAGACGGTAAACCATCTCCTTAACTCTTGCCTGGAAGAACCTTTCCTTAGGATCCTGGTCCTTCTTGTCCTGCGCGTATGCCGTAAAAGCTACAAGCACCATCGCGATTAAAATCAAACTTCTTTTCATAACCTAAATAATTAACTATGTTCTGTTTAAAATTTATTCAAAGTCACTCGCGGAGATCTCCTCCATCTCATAGCCGGTCAGTTGCATCAGGTCTTCATCCGAAATGCTGGCCAGGAAATCATCCATCGGACTTTCCGTGTTCTGGGCTATCTGGATGGATGGTTCGGGCTTTTCAGTATTTCTTCCTATGAAGACGAAAAGCAGTACTGCCGCAGCGGCTGCAATGGAAACAGCCGGCCATAAGATTCTCTGCATTCTGCCAGAGTTACCCTTTTCAATGGCAGTTTCGGTAACGTTAGCTATCAGATTGTCAAGATATTCCTGACTCTCCGCATAAGGCATCTTTTTTCCTATGTTCTCAAACTTTTCCATCATATGTTCTCCTTCAAATAGTTCTTGACTTTTTCGTATGCATAGTGGTAGTTGGCTTTGAGTGCCCCTACATTCTTCCCGGTAGCTTCTGCTATCTCTTCATAGCTCAGATCATCGTAGTATCTCATGTTGAACACTATCCTCTGCTGGGTCGGAAGCTTCAGAAGAGCCTTCTGGAACAGCAGCTCCATCTGGTCTGGCTGAAGATGAGCCTGCTGCTGAAGAGTATTCTCGAGTTTTGGTCCCAAAGAATCCAGGCTCTGGAAAAAACCTTTCTTCTTCCTCAATATCTCGATGGCTTCATTCGTGGCTATCCTGTATATCCAGGAAGAGAGTTTACCTTCTCCGCGAAACGAGTCTATACTTCTGAATATCTTGATGCTGGTTTCCTGAAGCGCATCCTCGGCATCGTCGTGGTCCACCACTATCCTCCGGATATGCCAGTACAAGGCCTTGCCGTAACGCTGCATAAGCAGGCGGAACCCCTTCTCCTTTTCCGAAGGGTTGCTTAGCATTGTCCTCAAATCCATATCCTGAGCCGTCACTGACATTTTTCCGGTTGTTACACTATTATGATGATGCAAAACGCAAAAGGTTAAATCCAAAGTGCTAAATTTGTACCATGATACAGTTGTTATGAAAGCAAAGAAGACCAAAATCATATTGGCGGCAATCCTGGTTACTGCCGTTGCGGCATTGCTTGTTACCTGCCCGGGAAGAAAGGCTCACAGGGTTGCGATAATAGATGCCATAGGCAATGCGATTGTTGCCAAAGCCAACCTGAATCTCCTTGGCGATGCGGCAAAATCCTTTAAGGACGCGAATTACGCATTCTACAACACTGCGGTGGACCCAAGACTGAAGGTGATGGGATACGGACTGTTCAGCATAGGTTACATACTGGAAGAGCCGGAAGAACCGCAAAAGAAGATCTACTGGAAGAAGATTTCTTTCGGCATTTTCGGCCATGTCTTTATCAAGGACAAGGAAAACATTTACCGCAACTTCCCATTGCTCGCGGAGCCAAAACCTGTTATCTAGAATGCCAGGCAAAAGGACCATATCCCAAGCCCGCACTTCTGACCTACCGCTGATTATGAAGGTGATCTCCGCCGCCAAGAAGATAATGCGCTCCAGCGGCAATCTCAACCAGTGGATAAACGGATATCCGTCAGAAGATGTAATACTCGGCGATATTGCCAAAGGATGCGGATATGTCGTATCAGACGGAGAGGATATCGTTGGTTATTTTGCCTGTGTCCCGTCTCCTGAACCAACGTATGCCAGAATATATGAAGGGCAGTGGCTTGATGACACACTGCCCTATCACGTAATTCACAGGATCGGAAGCTATCCGGATGTCCACGGGGTCTTCAAGACGATTATGGACTGGTGCTTTTCCAAAGATCCAAACATCAGGATCGACACCCACCGCGACAACAAAATCATGCAGCACAATATCCTCAAGGAGGGATTCTCCTACTGCGGCATCATCTATCTGGAAAGCGGAGACGAAAGACTCGCCTACCAGAAAATCCTATGATCAGAAACCGTTGAGGTTCATGTAGACCGTAGGCATAAGCAGCAGAAGGCCTATCAGCATAAACACCAGAAGTATCTTCCAGAACCATTTCAGCCAAATGTCATAAGGTATCTTGGCAACTCCAAGGACACCCATCAGCACGGCTGATGTCGGAGTAATCATATTGGTGAATCCGTCGCCGAACTGGTAGGCCATGACGGTTGCCTGCCTTGAAAGACCTATCACATCGCTGAACGGAGCCATAATAGGCATTGTCAGGGCTGCCTTGGCTGTTCCCGACGGAATGAAAAGATTCAGGGCCGTCTGGATGCCGTACATTATGGAAACGGTTCCTCCCTGGCTGGTTCCCTGCATAGTGTTGGCAAGGGCATAGAGAATGGTGTCCATCACCCTTCCTGCTGTAAGCACCTCTATGATGCCGCCGGCAAGGCCCACGATCAAGGCTGCAGAGAGAATGTCCTTGGCGCCATTTATGAACTCGATGGCGATCTTGTTGGCGCTGCTTCCCATAGCCACGCCGCTTATGATTCCCATTCCAAGGAACAAGGCGCATATCTCCTTGACATACCATCCGTAGCCCAGCACTCCCACGATCAGGAAGATAATGGTGAATGCCAGCACACTCAGGATGAAGTAAAGGTAAGATTTACGCAATGTCATTATTCCGAAAAGAACATACAGGGCGCTGACTATCGGGATGCAAACAAATGTAACCTCATTACCCCCGAAACTTACCGTAGTCTTAGGGTAAAGAATAGAAGCTATCACCAGGACTATGGAAGAAAGGATGAAAATAACCCATGCGCTCACGGGAGTCTTCTCCTCAAATCCCATCGCCTGACTTTCCTCCTGGCGTTTCCTCCAGTAATCGTCCAGTTTGTATGTAGGACTCAGCTGCGGATTCTTCTTCACCCGGTTTGCATACCAAAGCGTGAATGCGATTATCAGGAGAGTGAGAATCACCCAAACAACCATCCTGTACTCAAAGCCGGAGAACAGAGGCAGTCCGCTCAGACCCTGGGCAATTCCTATGGTAAAAGGATTGAAAACAGCCCCGCTCAATCCCACATGCGCGGCTACATAAACCATAAGCAATCCCGTAATGGAATCGTAGCCCATGGATATGGCCATCGGGACAAAGATTATTATAAAGGCTATGGTTTCCTCGCTCATCCCGAACACTGCCCCGAATACGCTGAAAATCAGCATTGTCGCCACTATGATAACCCAGTGTTTCCGGGCTTTCTTGAGGAACGACTGGATGCCGAAGTCAATGGCACGGCTGCTGTTCAGGATCTGGAATGCGCCGCCGATTATAAGCACGAAGGCTATAATGGCAGCCTGCCTTTTGAATCCGTCTACGATGGCTCCAAGTATCTGCCAGCTCTGCGGATTGCTCTCCACCTGGTGGTAGGAGCCGTTTACGATAACGTCTCTTTCCGCTCCGTTGACGGTTATGGTCTGATGGTCAAACTCTCCCGACGGGATAATCCAGGTCAGGATTCCGCACAGCAGAAGCACGGAACCTATGATTACGAAAGTATGGGGTATTTTCTTCGCTTTTGCCATAATGGGTCAAAGATACTAGATTTTATACTTGTCCCCAGGATAAAGGATGGTAAGTTTGAAGCTATGGGCGTTACTTCCGTCTTCTCCCTTCTTGTAAGGCTCGAAAAGCATGGCGCATCCGGTTCCCACAATCTCGATCGTATTGTCCGGATTAACCACAACTGCACTTTCCTCATCAATGCCGAGTCCACGATAACCAGGGTTGTCAAGCAGCACGTTGATCAGCCTGACCTGACGGCGGCGGGCGATGAAGTGCTGGTCGATGATTATGTTGTCCAGGAAGCCGAAGCCTTCCTTGGTCTCTACATAGTTGCTCTTGATTTCGTTGAAGTATGGAGAATCGGAATCGTCCGGACCAGGGTTTACCTGCCTTCCGGTGAGCATTATGCGACTCTGGATGGCAGCGCCTGCACTTGTTCCGCCGATAACTCCGCCGTCCTTGTATATCTGGAGCATCTTGTCAAAGAACTTGGTCCCGTTGAGGAAATCCTTCAGGCGGCTCTGGTCTCCTCCGGAGAGGAAGATTGCAGTCACGCCGTCCAGTTTGGCCAGCATTTCAGGACTGTCGATAGAATCCTTGGGACAGAGAATGAAGTCTGCGTTCTTGCAACCCAGGGCGCGGAATTCGGCAGCCTGCCTTTCTCCGGTTTCAAGAACCTGGCTTGCAAACGGAATCACCAGGAGCTTGCATTTTTCAGGGCCGCCGCCCTTCTCGATTATCTTGTTCAGGATAGGAGCGATTCGGTCTCCGCCTCCTTCTATAACCAAAGTGCCTTTAGCCGTTATGTTTTCAGGAAGGAATTCCAGCTGCTCTCCCTTGTCGCATTTGCAGGAAGAAAGGAAAAACAGTGAAATGGCACCAAGCGTCAGAAATATCTTTTTCATATAATTAATCCAATGTTGTTGTCATTAAACCGTAGGCAATGGCGGCTGCCCTTGTAAAGTCCTCGTAGAGAATGAATTCGTCGTTCCCGTGAGGATTCTGGGCGCCGACTCCCAGGTTTATGGTCTTAATTCCTTTTTTGTTCATTGCATTGGCGTCGCTGCCGCCCATTGACTTCATAGGAACCGGTTTCAGGCCCATAGCCCCCACCACCTTCTCGAAGAGACGGTAAGGCTCGTCCTCTGGATGTATATGGTACGGCGTGAAATCCCAGGCGCTGCGGTATTCCATTGTTGCGCCGTGCTTTTTGCAGACTTCCTCAAAATCCTCGACGATCTTCCTGAAGCGCTTTTCTCCGTCCTCAAGGTTTCCGCTGCGGATTTCTCCGGAAATCTTCACCGAATCACATACAACGTTGGTAGCAGTGCCACCCGATATCCTGCCTATGTTGCCGGTATCTTTTTCCCCGAGTTTTCCATAAGGGAACTTTGTAACAGCCTCACAGGCAACCTGGATAGCGCTAATGCCCTTCTCAGGGGCAATGCCTGCGTGAGAGGACCGCCCGTGGAAGGTAAAGTCGAATTCCAGAAGCCCGCATGTCTCGCTGACGATTGCAGGCGGGCTCATATAGGAATCGAATATGAAGCCGTATCTAATTCCCGGATCCGGAGTGAAGAAAGTGGAACCGGCAAGGGTTGTCTCCTCACACACCGTGAAAAGCAGGGTGCAAGGTTTTATGGTGTCTTCAGCGACAGCCTTTTCCAAGGCATAGAGGATAGATGAAAGTCCTCCCCTGTCGTCCACTCCGAGCGGAGTGGTGCCGTCGGATGTAATCCTGTCCTCGTGGAAGATTCTCACAAGGCCTTTTGTGGACCTTGGAGTATCCATGTGGGAGGCCAGGAAATGGTCTCCCCCGCCCTTGATCCGGATTATGACATTTCCGCTGTTTCCCTTGGAGAGGGAAGCGGCTCCGTCCATATCGAATTCCAGGCCGAGTCTTTCCACGAATTCCTTTATGTAAGCGGCTACAGGCGCTTCGTTTCCTGAAGTGGCGTCTATCGAAGTAAGGTCTTCGAAAATCCGCCTTAGTCTTTCATCTATCATCTTTCCTTGTATTGCAATGTTTTACAATCCGTAAACAGAGAGGTTCTTGACTCTGATGTAGTAACCGTCTGTGCAGTTTCCGTGCAAGAGAGCTACATAAACTGTTTCACCTCTGTAATCGCTGATATCCACAGTTACGGTAATCCACTCGTTGACAGTTACCTGCCAGTCAAGGGCAACATCTGCTTCACGGCAATTGGCCTCTGTAATCGGTGAAGTTGAAATCAATACTCTGTAACCTTCGTCATATCTTGCGCGGACGTCAAAGCTTACGAAAGCGGTCTTCATCTTGGTTCCGATCTCGATAGCAGGAGTTACGAGGTAGTTCTCAGGTGTCAGAGCGCCTATTCCGCCACTCTTCCAGGAGTCTGAGGTAACCTCGCCGTCATAGTACTCCCAGCAGTAACCGTCACCGTCCTTGTCAATGAGGGAGAAGCTTTCAGGAAGCTCTTCCAGGAATGACTCCTCGAAGTAAACTATCTTGTCCGGCATCATCACGTAGTTGAGTATGGAACTAGGCTTGTTGGCCTTGGTGTCCGGAGAATCCACAAGCACGATGTAGAAATTGTTTCCGGACTTTACCTTCATGTCCACACTGATGTAGCCGAAATACTCCCCGGCAGGAATCGTCACGGTTCCGCTCATGGAAGACTGGTTGAATGTTGAGGTGCCGTCTGTCACTATTTCATAGTCAACACCGTATTCGGCTGTCGAAGGCAGAATCTCCACCTGGTCTGCAGCCTTTCCTGCCGGCACTTCTGAAACGAGGGCACTCTCGTCCTTCAGATAATAAACCTCAGGCACGATCTTGTAGGCAACGGTAACAGGAGCGTCAGAATGCTTTACAAGCTGGACGCAAACCTTGTCGATGCCGATATCGCCATTCTCCTTGGTATAGACTCCGTTGTTGGCGGTCTGACCGTTCTCGAAGGCGCTGAACTCGAAATACTGCGGGCCTTTGTATGTCCAGTCCTGCTTCTGACAGGAGAACAGGGCCAGTACGGCCGCAATAACTATCGTTGATTTAAATATTGTTGTTTTCATCTCGATCTGGTATTGTCTGTTAATAACCCGGATTTTGAACAAGCAGCTTGTTTACATCCAGCTCGGTTGTACCAATTGCTGCCACTACTCTGTAGTCTGAGTAAGGAACTGTAGGAAGTCCCTCAGGACGGAGGATATCCAGTCCGAGTCTCTTGCGGTCGAAATACCTGTGGCCCTCGAAAGCAAGCTCGAGCCTTCTCTGAAGCAGGATCTCGTCAAGCAGTCCGGAATCCGGAACATCAGTGTCGCCGATGCCCCTCTTTCCCCTGAACTCGTTGATATCCTTTCTGGCGTTGGTCATACTGTTAAGGTGAGCGTAAGCCTCGGCCCTGTTGAGAATCATCTCGGAGATTCTGATCAGCGGAACGTCATCCAGACCGAACAGGTCAGCCTTCTTCCAGGAATTGAACTTGATTGTCCACCAGAGTTTCAGTCCTGAATACTTAACCTTTCTGAGTGCTCCGAAACGGATGTCCTTCTCCTGGTCGAGAAGAGCCACAAACTCGTCGGTTACAGACAGAACTGCGTCTCCTGTTCCCTTTCCGTTGCCGTAGCCTTCTGCATCCCTATAGCCATCGTCCTTGGTTCCGTATGCGGAGTGGAGTGATGAAGAAAGCAGATTCTCGGCCTCGGTGTAATGGAGCTGCCAGATGCTTTCGCTTCCGGAAGAGAACACGCTGGTGTACTGTTTGCCGGAATAGATCTTTACGCTGGCGTTGTCCAGAACGTAGGTTGCGGCTGCTGCGGATTCGCTCCACTTGCCCATATACAGATATACTCTTGAGAGCAGAGCCTTTGCCGCGATTGCAGAACCCCTGTTAGGGAAGTTGCCCTTGTCGTTTCCGTTCATCAGCTCGAAGGCATTGTTAAGGTCTTCAACGATCTGTGCCCATACGACATCCACCTTGTCCCTGGCCACGGAAGCCTCCTCGGAAATGTTTCCGCCATTGTTGAAGAAAGGCTCCTTGATAAGCGGAACGCAGAGGTCGAATCCGTCAACCAGATGACCTGGCATACGGCCGTAGATGCTGGCAAGATAGAAATAGTCGTAAGCCCTGAGGAAGAGAGCCTCGCCCTTGAGAGCCTTCACGGAAGAAGTCTCTTCAAGTTTGCTCAGATAATACAGGGCTTCGTTCAGAGATACTATCTGGTGATATGCATCACTCCAGATATCTATGTTATAGTACGGAGTGAACTGATACTGGCGTGTGTATCTGGTTGCACCCGGATTGAGTTTGACGTTATCACCGAGCACATCAGGAAGGGTCAAAAAATCCCTGCCCGCGTAAGTCGGTTCCTGCATACGATCATAAACGCCTATGATAAGGCTTCTTGCACCGTCTTCGTTCTCCATGTCTTCCTGAGGAAGAGCGTGTTTGGTCTCTACATCAAGGAGAGAATCGCATGCGCAAAAGCTGAAAGCCAGAAGCAGTATAATTGATATGTTCTTTAATGTTTTCATTTCCCTCTCGTTTTTAGAAGTTCAACTTCAAACCGAAACTGATACTCTTGGACTGAGGGTAAAGACCGCGGTCATTACCAACAGACTCAGGATCATAGCCCTGGTAAGGTGTAGTAGTCCAAATATTGTAAGCATTTACGAAGAGCTGGAGTCCCTCCAGACCAATCTTGCGGATGGTTGCCTTAGGGAAGTCATAGCTGAAATTGATGTTCTTCAACTTGATGAAGTCTGTCTTTTCGTAAATCAGGCTCATACCCGGATCTGTGTTGGAGTCATATGCCCTAGGGCTGCCCGGATAACTTCCGTTATAGAATGGTCTAGGAACCCAGGTAATGTCACCCGGATTTCTCCAGTAATTGAAATACATCTCGCGGAAGAGGTTGTTGTCGGCTGCCTGTCCGATGAGCACGGTCTTGTCGCTCCAGTACTTGACGGCACCTGCCTGGAACTGGAAGAAGAACGACAGCGTGAATCCCTTCCAGGTGAGGGTATTGAGCATACCGCCGTACCATTTAGGGTCTCTTCCCCTTATCCAGTATCTGTCTGCAAGACTAGGGTTGTATGTAATGTAACCGTCTTTGTCATAGTACATCGGACGTCCGTCAGATGCGTTGACGCCGGCCCACTTGTAAACGAATTCCGCCATGATAGGCTTTCCGACCTTCAGGCTTCCGATCTGGTCCAGACCGTCCTGAAGCTTGGTGATGGCGTTTCTGGTATAGGAGATGTTGAAGTTTGTCTCCCACCTGAAACTCTCCCTGTCTATATTGATGGTATTCAACTGGAAGTCGAATCCCTCGTTCTTCACGCCACCCATATTGGATGAAATGGAACTGAATCCAGTAGTTTCAGGAATGCTTCTGGAATAGAGCAGATTCTTTGTGTCATCGCGATAAACGTCGAAGTCAAAGGTAATTCTGCCCTTGAAGAAACCTGCGGTAACTCCCACGTTCTTGGAATGTTTCTTCTCCCAGGAGAGTTTAGGGTTTCCGATAGAGGAAGCGATCAGGCCTGTCATACCGTCATAGGCATATCCGCCGGAATACAGTCTTCTTGCTCCGTAGTTGGAGATGCTGGAGTTTCCGGTTACACCGTAGCTGGCTCTGAGTTTGAGATCGCTGAGCCAGTCAACATCTTTCAGGAAATCTTCTTCCTTGGCTCTCCAGGCAAATGAGAATGAAGGGAACCAACCCCAGCGGTTGTCTTTTCCGAATCTTGAGGATCCGTCGTAACGGAGAGTTCCGGTAAATATGTATTTGTCTCTGAGAGCGTAGTTCACCCTTGCAAAGAAACCGGCCAGCTTGCTCTCTGAGAAGCTCTCACCAGTCTCCTGAGGAGTTGGAGCGCTGTCCAGCAGATGGAGTCCAGGAGTTGCCGCTCCGATTGCGGAAGCGGTGATGCTATGGAACCTGGAATCTCTGTAAGAGAAACCGGCCATTGCAGTCAATCTATCCTTGCCCAATTCTGTATTGTATGTCAGAACCTGGTCTGTCTGGAAAATGCTTTCGTCAGTAGTATGGGCTGAAACAACACCATTCTGACGGTTACCGAGCCTGGTGCGAGGGTCGCTGTACTGATGCTCGTTGATCCAGGTGTAATCCACATTGTAACTGCTCTTGAACTCCAGTCCTTCCATGAATTTGACCGTAAGGTCGTTTGAAGAAATCAGATTATTGACCTTTGCGTTATACTCGTTGAGTTCCAGCATCTGAGGGATGTTGTACAAAGGGTATCCGTAAGGCAGGTCCATAATCCAGTTTCCGTCCTCGTCTCTTGGAGAAACTCCAGGATTGAGGAACATTGCAGCTCTGGAAGGATTGGCCGCAGCCACTGTAGATGCCTGGTTGTAGTTATTGCGGCTGAAAGTGTTTTTAGTGCTGATGGTCAGCCACTTTGTCAGGTCGTGAGCAAGATTGACCCTGCCCGTTGCCCTGGTATAGCCCGTATGGCGGATAACACCGTCTGTCTTGTTATAGTTTCCTGACATGTAGAAACGTGTCTTTTCGTTTCCGCCGGAAACACCCAGCTCATAGTTGTGGGAGATGGCTGTGCGGAAGATTTCCTTATACCAGTCTGTGGTCTGGGCATCGGAATAACCATCTTCTCCCCAGCCGAAGGTCTT
>CADAOA010000037.1 GCA_902789435.1 uncultured Bacteroidia bacterium
AGTATATCCTCTCCTAGGTACCACTTTGGCATGATCTTGAAGGAGTCCGCTCCCACAACTATGATGTATTCCGTGCCGGGGTTCCGTTTCTGTAGCTCCTTCATTGTGTTGAAGGTATAGAGCGGCTCTTTCAGGTGGAATTCGATATCGTTGACAATAACGCCCTTGCATCTGACTTCAGGATTGGCCTCAATCTTTGGCTTGAGCTGTTTGTTGAAAGCCCTTATAGCTTTTCTCAGCGATTTGAGCCGCTCTTGGGGATCCTGCAGCATCTGCTTGTCCTTAAAAGGGTTGTGCGGGCTGAGGACCATCTCGAAACGGTCTATGTCACAGTTGAGGATGACATATTCCGCCACTCCCAGATGTCCGTAGTGGAGAGGGTTGAAAGAGCCGAAGTACAGGGCCGTCCTTTTCATCGCCGAGGATTTTACTTTACAGCGGCTTTCTTTTTCGGCTTGAGGCGGGTGAACAGTTTTACAAGCCTCTCTGCCTTTTCGAAAGATTCTTCGAGGACATCGTTGACAAGGACTGCGTCGAACTTGGCTGCATAGGTCATTTCCTCGGCAGCCTTGGCCACCCTGGTCTTGATGGCTTCCTCGGAATCCGTGCCCCTGGCCCTGAGCCTCTTCTCCATAACTTCCAGGGAAGGTGGCATGATGAATACGGTGAAGGCCTTCTCCCCGAAGATTCTCTTTATGCTCACGCCTCCCTTGACATCCACGTCGAACATTATGACATTGCCCTTGGCCCAGATCCTCTCCACCTCGCTCTTGAGGGTGCCGTAGAACGAGCCGGGATAAACCTCTTCATACTCGACAAACTCGCCGTTCTTGATCCTCTTCTTGAATTCCTTGACAGAAAGGAAGTAGTAGTCCTTGCCATCCACTTCCTGCCCTCTCGGGGCGCGGGATGTGGCGGAAACGGAGAACTCCAGCTTGTTGAAAGCCTTGAGAAGATGAGTGACTATAGTTGTCTTTCCGGCTCCGCTGGGTGCGGAGAAAACCATCACTTTGTTTTCCATAATAAATGCTTCTTGTCTATACAAAGGTAAGGGAAAATATTGTTATTTTTGCAACGGATTTCCGGCAGCGGCCGGGCCATTGATTAGACAAATTTTTAACATTCAATAAATTATGGTATCTTACAAAGAGTTAGGCCTTGTCAACACAAGAGAGATGTTCGCCAAGGCTGTAGCAGGCGGATATGCTATTCCGGCTTTCAACTTCAACAATATGGAGCAGCTCCAGGCCATCATAAAGGCAGCAGCCACCAAGAGGTCTCCGGTTATTCTCCAGGTTTCAAAGGGTGCGCGTTCCTACGCTAACCAGACACTCCTCAGATATATGGCTCAGGGTGCTGTCGAGTATGCAAAGGAGCTCGGATGGGAGAATCCTCAGATCGTTCTCCATCTGGACCACGGTGACACTTTCGAGACTTGCAAGAGCTGCGTGGATATGGGCTTTTCTTCAGTGATGATAGACGGAAGCGCCCTTCCTTACGACGAGAACGTTGCCCTTACAAAGAAGGTTGTGGAGTACGCACATCAGTTTGACGTAACCGTAGAGGCTGAACTCGGAGTGCTTGCAGGAGTAGAGGACGAGGTTTCCGCTGAGGAATCTCACTACACTCGTCCTGAGGAAGTTATAGACTTCACCAGCAAGACCGGATGCGACTCTCTGGCTATCTCCATCGGAACTTCCCACGGAGCATACAAGTTCAAGCCTGAGCAGTGCACCAGAGACCCTAAGACCGGCATCCTGATTCCACCTCCACTGGCATTCGATGTACTGGAAGAAATCGAGAAGAAGCTTCCTGGTTTCCCGATCGTTCTGCACGGCTCCTCTTCAGTTCCGCAGGAATATGTGAAGATTATCAACGAGAACGGCGGCAAACTGCCTGATGCAGTGGGAATTCCTGAGGAGCAGCTCAGAAAGGCCGCAAAGAGCGCTGTCTGCAAGATCAACATCGACTCCGACTCCCGTCTTGCTATGACCGCTATGGTACGCAAGGTATTCAACGAGAAGCCGGGCGAGTTCGACCCTAGAAAGTATCTGGGACCTGCAAGAGACGAGATGCAGAAGCTTTACGAGCACAAGATCGTTAACGTGCTCGGTTCAGACGGCAAGGCTTAATGGCTGCCGGAAGTGACATAAAAGCAGTTTTCTTCGACATCGACGGGACCTTGGTCTCATTCAGGACCCACAAGGTTACCCAGAGCAACATTGAAGTACTTGATGCCCTCCGAAAGAAGGGCATCAAGGTTTTCATTTCCACCGGCAGGATGCTGGGAATGACCAGCGTGCTGGACGGCATAGCCTTCGACGGCTACATCGCCAATAACGGAGCCACCATCTATGACTCCTCAAAGAAAATGCTCCACGGGAGGCTTCTTCCAAAGAAAGAGCTTTACACCCTCAGGGAGAGGCTTAAAACTTCCGGCCTGCCACCGTTTGCCGTTTCTTTCATGACTGCGGACAACTATTATCTGAACTGCCAGTCTGACCTGGCGGAGGAGGTTGCCCGGATCGTGGGTGTCGTTCCCCCGACAATCAGCAACATAGACGATATCGTGAAGATGGATGTTTACCAGATGTGCGTCTATCTTAAAGGCAAGGCCCTGGACGAGCTTATGGAGGGATGGCTGACTGGCTGTACCGCAAGCGTCTGGAATCCTATATTCGCCGATGTAAACGAAAAGGGGATTACAAAGGCATACGGCATAGACAGGATGCTGGAAATCTTTGGTCTGGACTTGTCACGGACCCTTTCCTTCGGCGATGGCGGAAACGATATCCCGATGCTGGAGCATACGGCCCTGAGCGTGTGTATGGGGAATGCCGACGACGCTGTCAGGGCGGCCTCTGACTTTGTGACAGAAACCGTGGACGAGGACGGAGTCGCCAAAGCCCTTATGCGTTTGGGTGTTTTATAGATGCCTTATAATAAGGATGGTACACATCGTGATGATAATGACCGTCACGAATATCTTGATGAATTTTTCCCCGCCCTTTATCGAGGCGTAGGATCCGGCGATTCCGCCGATGATGTTTCCAGCGGCATAAATCAGGGCAATGCCCCAGTGAACCTGCCCGTAAATTATGAAAACAGTCAGGGCCAGCGGAGTGTAAACCACAACCGCGAACTGTTTGATAGCGTTGGAGCGGATCATGTCCAGGCCCAGGAGGAAGAAACTACCGAACATTATCAGAAGTCCCACACCTGAGTGGGTGAATCCGCCGTAAACTCCAATGGCAGTGAAAATCAGGAAAATCCAGAAATCGCTGAGCCTTGATCCGGTAAAACCTTGGGCTTCCTGCCTTTTGGCTGCCACCTTCTTCCGGTCTATGAAAAGCAGGATAGACATGATGGGAAGAAGGATAGCCATCACGATTTCTATGACCTTTACGTGGAGGACCGCTGCGAGCAAGGCTCCGAAAATGGCTCCACATCCGACCGGTATGCCTACTTTCCAGCCGGTCTTCATATCCAGATAGCCTTTCTTCTTGAAAATCGCCGAGGTTGTGATAAATTGCAGAAGCACTCCCACCCTGGTTGTTCCGTTGGCAACGTTTATCGGGAGCCCCATCATCATGAACAGGCCATAGGAAATGGCGGTGGCCATTCCGGCGATGGTGTTGATGAAGCCCACTATAGCTCCGAGTCCTATCAGCAGGAGTATTATCCTGTAGTCCGTAAACGGGGTCGTGCTTAAAAAGTTATGGAGTTGCTCAAACATCCGGCAGTTTTCCTTGTTATTTGCCCTTTTGACAAAGATAATGCAAAATGGCAGTATCGCGGAACATGTTACTGACAAAATGTCCATACTTCTTTTAAAAAAGAAGGTGGCAAAGAAATTGTCATATATTTCTCCGGCATTTGGACACGAATAATCAAAAAACACAAAATATTATGTCAAGACACAAGAACAAGAACAGAATAGAAAAGTTTGAGCAGACACAGCAGGAAGAAGCCGCAGAGCAGACTGTTGAAAATCAGGAAACTGAAGTTAAGGAAGAAGAGAAGAAAGCTGAAGCCCAGCCTGAAGAAAGCGCTGAAAGCCTGCTGGAGAAAGAAAAGGAGAAGGTTGAGGAAGAGAAGAAGAAATACATCTACCTGATGGCTGAGTTCGACAACTACCGCCGCAGGGTTTCACAGGAAAAACTGGATCTGATCGATACCGCCTCCAAGGGTGTTATCAACGATCTTCTTCCGGTTGTAGATAATTTCGAAAGAGCTCTCAAATCCCTTGAGGAATCTGAGGCAAGTGATTCTGCAAAGACTGGTACCGAGCTGATTTACAAGCAGCTTTTGGACGTTCTCAAGAAAAAGGGTGTAACAGAGATTGAGGCTATGGGCAAGGAACTGGATACAGACGAACACGAGGCTGTAGCCCAGATTCCTGCTCCCGAAGAGGCTCAGAAGGGAAAGGTTGTGGATGTTGTCCAGAAAGGCTACAAACTCAATGGCAAGGTTATCCGCTTTGCAAAGGTTGTAATTGGAATTTAATGACAAGATGGCAGAAAAAAGAGATTATTACGAGGTGTTGGGCGTCTCCAAGGACGCTTCTGCGGACGAGATAAAGAAAGCCTACAGGAAGTTGGCTCTCCAGTATCACCCGGACCGCAATCCTGGAGACAAGGCCGCCGAGGAGAAATTCAAGGAGGCTGCTGAGGCTTATGATGTACTCAGCGACGAGACCAAGCGCAAGAGATACGACCAGTTCGGATTTGCGGCTGACCAGGGCGCAGGATTCGGCGGTGCCGGATTCTCCGTGGAAGATATCTTCCGCAATTTCGGAGATATTTTCGGAGGTCATTTCAGTGGTGGCGGAGGCGGCGGTTTCGGCAGCATTTTCGATGACTTCTTCGGTGGAGGCGCATCCTCCGGAAGTAGGGTTGAAAGGGGAAGCGATATCCGCATAAAGATGAAGTTGACTCTTGAGGAGATAATGACCGGAGTGGACAAGAAGGTCAAAATCACCAAGTTGGCTACTTGTCCTGATTGCGGTGGAAAGGGAGCGGCTTCAGATGCCGACATCAAGACCTGTCCTGACTGTAACGGAAGCGGATATGTTATCCGCCAGGCCCGTTCCATCTTCGGAATAACACAGACCCAGAGCGTTTGTTCCCGTTGCAACGGAACCGGAAAGATTGTGACCAAGCCTTGCCGCAAGTGCGGTGGCAGCGGTCTGGTCAAGGCTCCTGAGGAAATCCATTTCAAGATTCCGGCAGGTGTTGCCCAGGGTATGACCCTGACTGTCCAGGGAAAGGGAAATCCTGCACCTCGCGGAGGAATCAACGGAGACCTCCAGGTTCTGATAGAGGAAGAACCTCACAAGGATTTTGTAAGGGACGGAAACGATCTGATGTACCCTCTCTTTATCAGCATACCGGATGCAATCAATGGCTGCGAGGTTGAGATTCCGGCCATCGGCGGCAAGATCAAGGTTAAGATCCCGGCTGGCTGTCAGAGCGGTAAGGAACTCAGAGTCAGAGGAAAAGGTATTCCTGACGTTAACGGCTACGGAAAGGGAGACCTTCTGATATATGTACAGGTGTGGATTCCTTCCCGCCTTTCTTACGAAGAGAAAAAACTTGTGGAAAAGCTCCGCGAGTGCGAATCCTTCAAACCGATTCCTTCCGGAGACGACAAACGTAGTTTTCTTTCCAAGATAAAGGGATTCTTCAAGTAGATGAGAAAAATTGCCATTATAGCCTTCCTCATGCTCTGGGGTGCAGCCTATGCCCAGGACAAGGGTGTGGACTTCGACCGTCAGAAAGAGGTTACCGGCCGGTTCATAGTACCGATAGAAACCTACAACGGATTTGCCGGGACATACGGAGAGCTCAGGGGCGACCATTTCCACTGTGGCCTGGATATGAGGACAAGCGGAGTGGTCGGCCGTAAAATCTACGCTGCTGATGACGGCTATGTTTCCAGGATTACGATCAGTCCGTGGGGTTATGGCAATATGGTGGAAGTAACTCATCCTTCCGGCTACAAGACAATCTACGGCCATCTTCTGGGATTTGCCCCGAAATACAAGAAGATGGTCACCGAAAAACAATATGCGGAGGAAAGCTGGAGGCAGTACCTGGAATTTCCTCCAGACAGCCTTCCGGTCAAAAGGGGAGACCTGATAGCATATTCCGGCAATACCGGTTCTTCCGGAGGACCTCACCTGCATTTCGAGGTTCTGGACGAGAACGGTGTTCCCGTAAATCTTCAGATAACCCGGATATTCGATCTCAAGGACAACGAAAAACCTGTTCTCCGCGATGTCAGGATAGTGGGATGCGCTCCGTTTTACGGCACTCTCTACACTTTCCCAGTAAAGACCGAAGGGGATACGGTAAAGGTTCCGAAATCTTTCTACCTTGCCGTTGATTCTTATGATGTAATGGCCGGAACTCCCGGGAAACTTGCGGTTTACAAATATGAAACCTTCCTGGACGGGAAGAGTTTCTTCTCGTTTGTGGAAGGTAATATCCCTTATTCCGACGGCAGATATATCGCGAGTCTTCTGGACAACCCTCTCAGAAGGGCTACTGGCCGTTATTTCGTCAAGACGCAGCTGGATCCCAACAATCCTCTCTCAGACCGTGTAACGGCTGAGAATGGGGGAATCGTAACTCTTGACGATTCCCTGGTCCACGTTATAAGAATTGAAGTCACCGATGTATACGGAAACAGGACCGTCAAGGAAATGAACGTTGTCCGCTGCGATTCCCTTTTCGCCGGCAGCGTTCCTTTTGCTCCGGAAGGGGAGTTTGCAGCCTGGGACAGGGAAAACAAGTTTTTCTTCGAAGGACTGAGCGTAACCATTCCGGAAGGGGCTCTGTACCGCAACGCCTTCTTCAGCGCCCGGAAGGTTAGTGAAGAATATGCTCCGCAGAAGAATGTCCCTGCGATGAGTGCCCTCTGGAGCATCGGAGACGGGGAAATTCCTTTGCACAAGTCCTTTACTATGACTCTGAAGTGCAACATTCCCGCTGCATATCTGTCCAGGGCCGTGGTGGCGAGGGTTGGCCGGGGCGGTTCGCTTTCATCCATTGGAGGCACAGTTAACGCCCTGACAAATGAAATGACCGTGACAGCAGGCTCGTTTGGCAGATTCTGTGTCACTGCAGACGTGACTTCTCCCGAGATTTCCTTCAAGTTCAAGGAGGGGGCGGTTATCAAGGCTCAGTCCATTGAGATCGAGATAAAGGACCGCCTTTCAGGCATAAAGGAATTCCGCTTCGAGATAGACGGACACTGGGTTGTGGCCCCTCTGGACGGCAAGACGGCCACAGTTGAGATACCTTTGGCTGATGCGAGGATTTCTAAAGGCAAAAAGCACCGACTGAAGGTGGCCGTTGAGGACAATGTGGGCAACAAGGCGGTAGAATACAGAAATTTCATCTGGTAACAATATGAAAAAGGTATATGACTTTGAAAACGGCGTGGACATTATCGGTCTGATGAGCGGGACTTCCCTGGACGGGTTGGATATCTGTCTCGTCCGTTTCTTCTTCAAGGACGGCAAATGGAGTTACAAGACCCTCTATGCAGAGGACGAGCAATATCCCGCCGACCTTAAGGCCAGGCTCTCCCGTGCCCAGATGATGAACGCCGAGGAATATGCCCTGCTGCATTCGGACTACGGCCTGTATCTTGGTGAAAGGGTCAAGGCTTTTATGGAAAGGCACTCTGTCAGGGATGTTGCCGCCATAGCTTCCCACGGCCAGACGGTGTTCCACCAGCCTCATCTCAGGTTCACCGGCCAGATAGGGAGCGGCGCAGGCATCGCAGCAGTAAGCGGAGTGGACACGATCTGTGATTTCCGCACCACAGACGTGGCTCTCGGAGGCCAGGGAGCACCTCTTGTACCAGTCGGTGACAGAAATCTCTTCGGTGAATATGACTATTGCCTGAATATCGGAGGTTTCTCCAACATTTCCTCAGAGGGAGTCAAGGACGGGCGCCAGGTCAGGGTTGCCCACGACATTTCTCCTGTGAACTATGTCCTGAACCATTATACCCGTACCATCGGCCTTGATTACGACAGGGACGGGGAGATTGCCCGAAGCGGAAGCATACATCGCGATCTTCTGAAAAAACTCAACAGCCTTCCGTTCTATTCCATGGAAGGTCCTAAGTCCCTTGGCCGGGAGTGGGTGGAAAACGAGGTCATTCCTCTCATAGAGGCTGCCAGGAAGGAAGACGGGAATCCTCTTACCCTGGCGGACAAACTGGCCACCTTCACCGAACATGCAGCCTATCAGATATCCCTGAACGTGGTCCAGAAAGGGGCAGAGAAGGCTAAGGTCCTTACAACAGGCGGAGGGGCCTATAACAAATATCTTCTGGAAAGGATGCGTTTCAACGCTCCCCATGCCCAGTTCGTAGTTCCGGATGACATTACCGTGAAATTCAAGGAAGCTCTGATATTCGCTTTTCTGGGAGCCTTGTATCTGGCGGATATGCCAAACTGCATGAGCAGTGTGACAGGAGCCGAATACGACTGCATAGGAGGCGCATTATATAAAGCCGGGCGATAGAAAAGCTTTTTCTTCAGATATTTTTGGAAGTTTGCAAATAAGTTGTATTTTTGCAGTCCCAAAACCGAAGGCAACCTCTTGTATAGGCCAAGGCGGCCGTAAGACACTGTAGAAATGGTTGATAGTGCTTTTGGTACAATGTTGCCGTTAAAAATTTAAAAGAAATGGACTTAATTAAAGTAGCTCAGGAGGCATTTGCCGGCGAGAAAAAAGAGTTCCCTGCTTTCAAGGCAGGTGATACCGTAACCGTTACCTACAAGATCAAGGAGGGTGACAAGGAGAGACTTCAGAACTTCAAGGGCGTATGCCTGCAGAGAAGGGGAGCCGGCCAGACCCAGACCTTTACGGTAAGAAAGATTTCCAACGGTGTAGGAGTTGAGAGGATATTCCCTCTGAATTCACCTTTCATCGAGAAGATAACCGTAGATAAGGTAGGTAAGGTAAGAAGGGCAAGAATCTTCTATCTGCGCGACCTGACCGGTAAGAAAGCTCGTATCAAGGAGAAGAGCTTTGCACGTAAGGAAGCTAAGGAGGAGTAAAATCCCCCTAATCTGGCTCCGTAGCTCAATTGAATAGAGCATCTGACTACGGATCAGAAGGTTGCAGGTTTGAGCCCTGCCGGAGTCACTTAGAAACCCCGTTTGGCGTTTGTCAGACGGGGTTTTCTTATTCCTGCTAATCGCTTTCTTCCAGTTCAAATAAGGATTCGGCGGGTTTCCCGAAGTATCTGGCAATCTTGAATGCCAGGACTGCGGAGGGAACATACCCTCCCGCTTCAATGGAATTGATGGTTTGCCGGCTCACGCCTACAGCGGCGGCCAGATCCTGCTGGGTGATGTCTTTGATCGCCCGTTCAACTTTGACAGTATTCTTCATCGTGCTTCCCTCCTGATGTGACGCATCGTGAAATTAAACTTAAGGATGTATACCAGGTAGAAAAGATAGAGCGCGATCAGGGCAAAGCTCAGGAAACTGAGTCCCATGATGAACAGAATTCCTAAAGCCAGGATGGCTGAAGTGAACCACAGGCTCCATACGAAGGACTGCATCCGGACGTGGGCGGTCATTTCATCTTCATCCTTTTCGCGTGACAAGGCAATAAAACATAGTGAAACAAGCAGCCCCATCATACCTACCTCTGTCAACAGGTTGGCGTCCCCGGTATAGAAGAGTTTGTCTCCGAATGCTATCCAGGGAACCATAATCTCCGGAAGCCCGGCGTCAAACAGAAGGCATAGACATAAGGCGGCAAAAGGCAGAAACATCCACATGCCTACTTTCTTGTAGGTGTAGGGAAGAAGATAATTACGTGTTTTCATAAAGCATACGTTTTAATCGTTTAGCAACGCAAAAGTAAAAATAACTTTCCAAAATGTCAAGTAAATTTTACATTATTTTTCAAATAGATAAATTCCTTTGTATTTAGATTTCTCTGCGAAAACTCTACAATCAATATTTCAAAACCCTACAAATTGGGCTTACAACATATTTATGTGGGGTTTAAAACTCTACAAGGTGTATTTTGTTTGTTCTATTTGCATATATTTGTACTGCAAAAAAACAAAATATAATAGGTATGGGTTTGGCAGAAATATTTTCAAGGAAATCGGCAAGGCTGGAAAAGAGCATAGGAGGGTTGATGGAAACAGTGGACCAGTCTCTGCTGGTATTCAAGGAAGGTGTCAAGAATTATCTGTACGGGGACGAGGAAAGTTTTGCCGAGAATCTTGCCAAGATGGCGTCTCTGGAAACGGAGGCCTCCTCCAGAATCAAGGAAATCGAGAATATCCTGTACTCAAGAGGATATCTGATCCGTTCCAGGGGAGACATCATGAGGCTTCTGGAGAGGTTCGACCACATTTTCATCATAATCAGCACGGACCTGATCCAGTTTGAGATAGAGTCTCCGAAGATTCCTTCAGAACTCAAGAGGGAGTTTGTAAAGCTCAGCGAACTGGCCGCAATGTCTGCTGAAAGCACCATTCCCGGCACCAATGCCTATTTCACTTCCCCTAAGAGCGTGGCCGAGACTACCGCTCAGGTCTATTTCTACGAGAAGGAGGCTGTGAAACTTTCCCAGTCCATAAAGAGAACCGTTTTCCACGATATGGATAATCTCAAGC
Source organism: uncultured Bacteroidia bacterium (assembly GCA_902789435.1). Lineage (GTDB taxonomy): Bacteria > Bacteroidota > Bacteroidia > Bacteroidales > UBA932 > Egerieousia. Next base: position 10,667 of record CADAOA010000037.1, read on the forward strand.
TCAGCGAAAAGTTCCACCTCAGGTATTTTGCGCTGCATATCGAGGATCTTTCCAAGGCTGCCGTAAAGGTTGCCGAGCAGCTTTCCGTAATGACAATCAAGCGCGCCCTATAAATGGATAGTCTCCTGTACATAATCCTTTCCGTCGTTTTTGCCGGCACGATGCTGATGCTGCTGGACCTGCCTTATGTCAGTGGCAGCATACTGGCTTCCGGCGCGGGGGAGAGGATAGCTGTCAGGATTCTGGTTCCTCTTCTCCTGCTTGGCGGTATTGTACTGCCGGTTCTCTCTCCTGAGCATTTCACCCAGATGACACAGGGGCTTATGAAGCCGGAGGCGGTCTGCAATGTACTCCCGGTGGGGATAGCTACTGCAGTTACAGCGGTAATTATCCTGGGATTCAGCCGTTATGCTGCAGTTCCGTTCGCCTTTGTGGCGGCTGTGGCCGGAATGGGGCTTGCCTGCGGAGGCTCTCTGGATTTTGCAGATGTGCTGCCTTATGTTTCCTCCTGGATTGCGGCTCCGCTGGTTTGCGCATTGGTGGCAGCCGGCATTTACAGCATTTTTGCGGCTACGGGGAGGAGGCGTGAGTCTCATTTTGCAGTTACGGAGGGACGGTTCCTTTCCGCGGCGACAATAGTGGCTTTCTTGCTGGCCATTGCCGCGGCTGTGAACAATTCCATTGTGTTTACCTTCCTGCCTTCAGGCCTGGGGGAAAATGCAATTTGGGTGGTTGCCGGTTCGGCTCTGGCTATTCTGCCTTTCGTTTTCCGTCACGTGACCATGAGCAAATGGTACATCGCGGATTATGAACTGGATACTAATCCACAGGCCATCATCAGCCTTATGCTGAGCATGTTGGTCTGCTTTGTCCTTTTCACCAGCCCGGCCCCGCTCCGCCTCGGGCTTGCAGCAACCCCGCTTCCGGCCGGAACGCTTTACCTGGCCGCCCTGGCTGGGATAAGCCTGCGCAGCAAACGTACCCTGGTGGACGGGCCGATTCTTCTGAAAGGAATCATATCTTCTTACATATCACCTCTTCTGGCCTTCCTCCTGGCCTTTTCTCTGGGAAGGATAATGGACGGAGAGCTGACCGGAACATTCATCGTCTTGGGTATCATAATACTGATAGCCGGGGTGATTGTCTATATGAGGGTCCAGAGCCAGAGGATAATCAATCAGCAGGTTGCCAGGGCCCACGAGCAGCAGGTATATTCCACAAGGAAATCCCTGTCAGCGCTGGAGGTCAGGGCCGAGATGACCGAGAAAGACCTTCTGAACAAGCTGGATCTCAAGCGTAAGGAACTTGTGGACTTTGCAGTTGGCATCAGCGACCAGAAAGAATATATGGAGAATGTCCTGGAGCAGCTCAAGCAGGTCCGCTCCACCAAGGACGGTGCGGAAAAGGATGCCAGGACAGATGCCCTCCTGCGGTCACTTCGGGAGAGAATGTACTTCACAAGGGAGATGAATGACTTCTACACCCGAAGCGAAGAGCTCCACAAGGATTTCAACGAGAGATTGGCTGAGAGTTTCCCTAAGCTTACGGAAAATGAGCGTAAGCTGGCCAACCTTCTCAGGCAGGGCTTTTCCAGCAAATATATCGCATCGCTGATGAACATAACCCCTAAAAGCGTGGAAATAAACCGCTACCGCCTGAGGGCCAAGCTTGGTCTGGCGCGCAGCGAAAACCTTATAAATTTCATTAAATCAATTTAATTTTATTAACACACCTTTAATTAACTACTATGCGTAAAACATTATTATTACTGGCGATTTCCCTTCTGGCAGTCCAGACAGTATTCGCCCAGGAGAAAGTAAAGCGCAACCAGTACGGAGTAGCCGTTAAGTCTGACAGACTCGACGTTGAGGCTCAGGACGGTATTCTGGTTTTCGAATCTCCGACCAGCGCTTACAAACTCTGGTTTGACACCCGTATCCAGGCCGACGGAGCAGTTTTCTTCGGTCAGGACAAGGACTATGACAACATTGGAAACGGAGTAAGCATCCGCCGTGCCCGTTTTGCCATCAAAGGCCAGATCAACGAAAGTTGGTATGGTGAGTTTGATATGGACCTTGCAGACGGTCTGATTGAACTCAAGGACGCTATCGTTCGTTACACAGGCGTTCCAAACCTGGATCTTCAGGTAGGTAACTTCAAGGAGAACTTCTCTTTGAACCGCAACACAACTTCCCGTTATCTGCAGTTCATGGAAAGACCTATGGTTACTTCCGCTCTGGCTCCAAGCCGTCATCTCGGTATCAACGCCAAGTATGCAAAGGACTGGTTCTGGGGATCTCTGGGAGCTTTTGCCCAGGAGGTTGCAGGAGCTGAGGAAATCGGCTATGTTCAGGACAACAACAAGGACTACGGCCGCAACACCGGTTACTCAATCACCGGTAAGGTTATTTTCCGCCCTCTTTACAAGATGCAGGATGCCAGCCTTCATATCGGTCTGGCAGGATCTTACCGCAGGGCTCTTACCAGCGTAGACCCTAAGGAGTATGGAGCTTACAGGGCAAGTGCACGTAACTCCACCAGCATCAACCGCAAGAAGTATCTCGACACTGACCTTCTTCCTGGCTATGACCACAATTTCCTGTGGACAGTAGAGCTTGCAGGTCACTATCAGGGACTCCGTTACGAGGCTGCCTACATCGGTGACAACGTTCACTTCAAGAAGACTGCAGCAGACCCTACCACCAAGAACTTCGGCGGATGGTACGCTCAGGCAGGTTACCTTCTGTTCGGCGGAAGCCAGAACTATGACGCTAACGGCGGTAAATACACCAAGATTACCCGCGGCCGCAAGTGGGGTGACATCGAGCTCTGCGCACGCTACGAGTACTGTGACCTTAACTACAAGAACGTTTACGGTGGTTCAGCCGAGGCTTATACCCTGGGTCTTAACTGGCAGGTAAACAACAACGTGAAGATCGTTGTCAACTATCAGTTCAACAACAACGACCGTTATGCAAACGGAAAGAACAAGCTGTTCGTAGGCCACGATGCAGGCGGCAACCCTACAAAGGATTACACAAAGGTTGTTGAAGGCAAGAACAAGGCCGGTGTAGACTACCATATGATTGGACTTCGTTTCGAGATTGACTTCTAAAATTGACACAGATTATGAAAAAGTTATTTATAGCAGCATTCGCAATGCTTTTCGCATTCAGTTCTTGCGTTAAGGACGAGCTGTATCCTATACCGACAATTTCTGAATTAACAAATACAATCGCATACGACGAGACAGAAGACGTGACCGTAACGGCCCTCGTTTCTGCTCTGGTTCCGGTAAATGAGGTAAATCTTTTCTACAAGGCAGGCAGCTCATCTGTTGCCAAGGTCAAGATGGAAGGACTCGGCGAGTACTTCAAGGGAGTCATCCCTGCACAGCCGATGGGTACCGAGGTAACTTATTATGTTGAGGCAACAACCGATGGCGGTACAGCCACATCCAAGGAGGGTTCATACACCGTGGGAGTTATTCCTATCGACTTTACTCCTCTGAAACTCAACGAGCTTAACGGTAACGACAAGTTCATCGAGATTGTAAACACCGGAAAAGAGGCTATCAACATCAAGGGTATCAAGATCTACAAGGACACCAAGGATGTTTGGACCGGTCCTAACCGCGAGCTTGCTCCAGGCGCATTCCTGCTTCTGTACAGCGAGGATGTTGTTGTTGCCGGTGGCCCTCAGGAAGGCTATGATCCTGAACTGGTATTCGGTTCTGGTCTGTCTGCAAAGAAGGCCGTCAGGGTTCAGCTCAACGACCCTGTAGGCAATCCTCTGGATGACTTCAACCTGGTAACCGTGTCCAAGACCGCTCCTGCTTCTTACAGCCGCGTTCCAGACGGATCAGGAAACTGGTTCTACACTCCAGCAACTCCAGGCGCAAAGAACTCTACAGATAACTCTGACCCTGTAACCGGACTTATGTAATTCTTAAATATTCAACGATATGGCAGAATTAAAGATCGGTGAAATAAGCAAGCCTAGGTTTGAATTCCGCAGCTTCGGCCAGTGCTTCTGCAAGGCTCATCAGAGAATGGCACGTCTTTCCGCTCCCGTTCCAGAGAAGGTTTGGGAGAGGCAGAGCGACGAGATTTACATCATCTCCGCAAAGAACGACATCAACAACTCCAAGATCCGTGACGGCAAGATGGACATCAAGACTTTTGTCCAGAGTGTTGACGGTCTTGAGCAGTGGAACCCTCTGATGAAGGGCGAATTCCCTATCAGCCGCGAGGTTCTGGAGAAGGAAGTCTTCCCTGCATTCATGGTCGAGATGCCTGCCCTTACAAAGGACACCTACACCTATGAGGAGTTCATCGCGATGGTAAAGGCCAACCCAGACCTTGCTGCAGTGAGAGTACACAAGCAGAGATTCGGATATATGGTCAACAACACCATCTGCGAGGTCGGAAATGTCCTTATCAACGGTGCAAAGGTTGTGACAATCAACTCAGAGTCTACCGAGATAGAGGATATCAAGAAGACCATCAAGGACGTGGGTCTCGAGGGCGTTGAGAACATCAACTACCTCCAGGCTATCAAGCGCGTTATCGGAATGAGTGACAAACCTCTGGCAAACGAATAGTTATGGGACAGGAAATAGAACGCAAATTCTTGGTAAAAGGCGACTTCAAAAACGCCGCCTTCAAGGCTACGCGCATCACTCAGG
>CADAOA010000038.1 GCA_902789435.1 uncultured Bacteroidia bacterium
ATCCCCTTGAGCGGCTGTAGCCGTCGAACAGGCCCATCATCCCTTCAACTATGCAGATGTCAGCATTTTGCGAGTGTTTTGCATAGAGATTTCTGATGTGATCTGGGGCTGCAAAGAAAGAATCCAGATTGTATGAAGGAGCGTTGCAGACCTTCTGGTGGAACTTTGTGTCTATGTAGTCAGGTCCGCACTTGAAAGGCTGCACCTTCAAGCCCCTCTGAGCAAGGCATTGCATAAGGCCGATGCTCACGGTTGTTTTTCCCGAACCGGAAGCCGGGGCTGCGATCATAAACTGGGGTATTTTTCTCTCGTGTGCGCTCATGCGCACAAAGTTACTCGCTATTTTGAAATTATTCAAACAGGGTAATATAACAATGGTGTTACATTTTATTTGTTTTGTCGGAAGAATTGTTTACTTTTGCTTCCGATTCAGGTAATCAGAGTGATTTTCTCTCTGGTGAAAGGGAATCCGGTGAAAGGCCGGAACTGTACCTGCAGCTGTATTTCCCGATTTGTGTCCGTTGCGGATATGCCACTGGAAGTCTCCGGGAAGGTGTAACGGATGGGAAAAGTCAGAAGACCTGCCTGCCTCGTTCAGAGTGGCCGCCTCTCAGGAAGAAGAGCCTCGGCGATCAGATTTTTTAATAGCGCAATGAACAAATTGTTGGTGTCAGGCCTTTTGGCTCTGGCTTTATGCGTTTGCCAGGGTGTGGCGGCTCAGGATACCCTGAAGAAGTACGACCTTCAGGAACTTGTAGTCACCGGAACGGGTACGCTCCATCTTCTGAAGGAGGCCCCTGTGCAGACCGAGGTTATAACTGCCAAGCAGCTTAAGAATTATGGCGGAAGAAGCCTTCAGGACATTCTTTCCAGCCTTGCCACGTCTTTCGATTTCAACGAGGACGATATGGGAAGCCATATCACGATGAACGGCCTTGGAAATTCCTACATCCTGATTATGGTGGACGGAAAGAGGCTTAACGGAGACGTTGGCGGAGACAACGATCTCCAGCTTATCGATCCGCAGAACATCGAGAAGATAGAGATAGTGAAAGGCGCGTCTTCTGCCCTTTACGGTAGCGACGCCATAGCCGGAGTAATCAATATCATCACGAAAAAGCACGATGACGGGCTTCTGCTGGAGAATTCCACCAGGGTGGGAAGCTACGGAGACATCCGCCAGCATAACGGCATCGGCATAAGAAGCGGCCGTTGGAACAGCTACACCAATTTCCAGATGCAGCATACAGATGGCTGGCAGAACACTTCCGTTGAGCATACTTCTCCATTGGAGGAGCCTATACTAGATTCCAGGAACAAAACCCGCAACCGATTCACTTCATGGCAGGTAGCCGAAAGGCTGACCTACGATGCAGGAAAGGCCGGAGAGTATTATGCGGAAGGCAGCATCTACGGCAAGAGGATATTCCGTCCAAGCGGAAAATATCCTCATTACGATGTCAATACATACGACCTTGCCTATAAGAACTCCGGCGCTTCCGTTGGCGGAAAGTGGAATCTCGGCGGCAAGGACTATGCAACATTCGACGCGGACTGGAACCGCCACGCTTATTATTATAAGTTCACCGAGACGACTCTCGTTGAAGACTATGACAAGAGCGCGGGCACCATATATTATCCTTATTTTCCATATCTAGCGGGACAGGAGGCTCTCCAGAGCGACCAACAACGAACCCTAATCTCTGCCAAAGGGGTCTTTACTCTGCCTTACGAAAACCGGTTGAGCGGGGGAGCCGAGTTCCGCTATGATTATCTTAGGGCACCGACCAGAGTCGAGGGAGGAAAGGCGGACGACTGGACGGCAGCCGTTTATGTCCAGGACGAGTTCAACCCTGCAAAGAACTTCAACATTACCGCCGGACTCCGCCTTAACCAGAACCACCAGTTCGGCTTCAAGGCAACCCCGAAGGTGAGCCTTATGTGGGCTGCAGCCAGTGACCTTAGGCTGAGAGCATCCTGGAGCCAGGGCTTCAAGACGCCTGTTCCGAAGGAATTATATTATATGTATGTGCGCCAGATGACGGGCACTTATCTCTACCTTGGGAACAGGAACCTCAAGGCTCAGAGTAGCAACTACTTCTCTTTCAGCACAGAATACTTTGTCAAGGACTTTGTGGCAACCATCGGGACCTACTACAACAAGCTGGACAATATGATAACCCTTGTCACCATCCCGAACTACGAGGCCCCGGACGAACTTATTGCCAGATATGATCCTGTCAAGACCCGCCAGTACCAGAATATGGACAAGGCCAAGACCTACGGGGTGGACTTTTCTCTGCGATGGAAAATCGGCGAATTCCTCGTGAATGCCGCCTACAGCTGGCTGGATACCAAGGCAGACCAGTATGATTCCGACCACGAGACAATCCGCCGTGTAAAGATAGACGGCGTGGCCCACCACAAGGGAAGTTTCTCTCTGCTTTGGAACCACAGTTTCTCCTCCGCCTACAATATGAGCGCCGGTATCTATGGGAGAATGTCTTCGAAGCGCTATTACCAGACAGACGGGGACGGAAAGGGCTATCAGCTGTGGAGGCTTTCCACAACTCACGACTTTGCCCGAAACCGCAATTTCACCATCAGCATCCTTGCCGGCATTGACAACATTTTCAACTACAAAGACAAGACTCCGCACGGCCTGCATCTGGGCACAACCTCTGCCGGAAGGACATTCTATGCGGGAATAGTGCTGAAATTCACCAACGGAAGAAAAACCATAAATAAGATAAATACGAATTTAAACCAAAACGAAAATGAGAACTAAAATTCTTTTGATTGCGGCTTTGGCCGCCGTATTCGGACTGGCTTCTTGCTCCAAGAGCGATGATGTAAAGTCTAATTACGACACTTATCAGAAGTCCGTAAACGAGACCGTAAAGTCTCAGAAGAAGAATAACAAGGTTATCCTTCTGGTTGCTTTCGGAAGTACCTGGCAGCAGGCTTACGACGCATTTGACGCTACCGTAGCGGCTTACAAGAGCGCTTTCCCTGGCTATGACGTATTCCTTTCATTCTCTTCAGCCATCTGCATCAACCGTGCAGCTGCCGGCGAGAACGTGGCTCCAAGATACTTCTATGCTCCGCCTTTCTGGCTGACCGCTTTTGCCCAGGACGGCGTTATGTATTCTGAGATTGTCATCCAGAGCCTTCAGGTTATCCCTGGCGAGGAATACACCCGAGTAATCAACTACATCAAGGACTTTGCAAACAACGCAAACGGAGACCTTTCTGACAGCTATCTTTCAAGGGTTGTCCTCAAGCTCGGCGTTCCGTTGCTTCAGGATGCTGACGCAGACGTAAACGCTGTTGCCAAGGCTCTCGATGATCTTTACAAGGGCAAGGCCGCCAGCGGAGTAGTCGCTTTCATGGGCCACGGTAACCCTGACTCTTACGACACTTACAAGGCAAATGTCCGCTACACCCAGCTCGAAGAGGCTCTCCAGACCTACAGCCCTAACTACTTTGTAGGAACAGTGGATATGATGGAGAACTTCAAGACCAACGTTCTTGCAAGAATGCAGGCAGCCGGCATCACTTCCGGCACCGTTTACTGCCACCCTCTGATGTCTATCGCCGGTGACCACGCCCATAACGACATGGCTGGTGACGACAACGAGAACGGCGCTCCTAACGAGGAAGGCGAGGTTGAAGATACCAGCTGGAAGTGCTACTTTGCAGCAAACGGTTATACATGCAATGACGACACCCAGATTGTTAAGGGTCTGCTTGAACTTCCTACCGTACGCCAGATCTGGATGAACCATACCAAGGCCGCTATCAACGGCGAGCCTCTGGACTACTACCATTCAAAGGATCCTGAGTAAAAAGTAATAGACCTTTTTTGCAAGTACTGGGATTTGCAATTATCTTTGTGAATCTCAGTACTTTGTTTCTGGAATATGAAAATCAGGACATATTTGTCAATAGTTGCCTTCTTGTTGTCATTGACCGCTTCCTACGGCCAGATCCACACTACATCTGACACGTCGGCAAGGCAGAACCTGAACCCGATAGTGGTTACAGGAAGCGGACATCACCAGAGACTCAAGAAGACAGCCTCACCTGTGAGGGTTCTGTCTTCTTTGGAGATTAGAGAACAGGGAATAACCAACCTGCAGGATGCACTTATGAGGATGCTCCCGCAGGTGCAGACAACGCCTTCGTCTATGGGTAACTTTCTGCGCCTTAACGGGTTGGGAAACAAATACGCATTGATACTCGTTAACGGAAGAAGGCTCATCGGCGATATGGCCGGTAATGTGGACCTGGACCGTATAGACCTGTCGAGGGTCAGGAGGATCGAGGTGCTGGACGGGGCTGCCTCTTCACTTTATGGTAGTGACGCCATCGGCGGAGTGATCAACATCATCACCGACCAGCCGGCATCAGACCTGATTTCAGTACGTTCCATAACCTCGGCATCCGGCAAGGGACGTTTCTCCCAGGCTGTGAGCCTGAATATCGGGAAGGGAGGATTCACCTCATCCACGTCTTTTGCCCACAACAGGGCTGACAGTTACTCCAACAGCCAGTGGGAGGAAGTAAAAAAAGGGGACGAGACCGAACTCCAGCAGACCATCGCCCCGCTGTTTTCCGGCTACAGGGCAAACACCATCGGCCAGAAGTTCTCCTTCAAGCCGACCCAGAAACTGGCACTCAATGCCGGGGGAGACTATTACGAGAAGATATCTTCCCGCCCGAGAACCCGCGAGGATGTTAAGGGCGGCACGGACTACGAGATGCGCTATCGCGGAGCAAGACTCTCATTTGGCGGAATATACAAGTTCAACAAGAACAATTCTCTCCAGATGAACTTTGACGCTGACCGTTACCGCTACGGCAGGGAGTACCAGGTGGACGGCAAGACATACGAGAAAGGGGACTATACCAGGTCCAAGGACCAGGGGGCTTTGTCAGCCAACATCCAGGGCATTATGCATCTTATGCCCGGCAGCACGTCCATCGCCGGACTGGACTGGCGTCTGGACAAGCTGGAATCTTCCAGCGGAAACATAGACAACAGCGCCTATACCTTCGCCGGCTATATCCAGCACGAGATGCGTATAGCCAAGGGTCTGAACTTCACTGCAGGAGCAAGGCTCACCACGCACAAGGACTTCGGCAGCAACTTCTCCCCGAAGGCAGCCCTGATGTATTCTCCAGGGGATTTCAATTTCCGTCTGACCTACAGCCGCGGATTCAGGACTCCCGGACTGGATGAGCTCCACTACAACTATTTCAGCGTGAACAAGGGCAAGCCGCAGATTTCCATCGGAAGCACAGACCTCAAGCCGGAAACCTCCGACTATCTTTCAGCCAACGTGGAATTCAATTCGGATTTCCTGACTGTCTCAGCGACTGGCTTCATGAATTATGTGGACAAGATGATCATCAAGAAGAACATCAAGGTCGACGATGCAAAGAGAGCTGAACTCATGGCCCTCTTCCCTGAGATGACCGCCGAGCAGGCCGCCAAGCTGGAGAAATACGCCCTGTATTCCAATTCCGACAAGGGCAGGATCCAGGGCTTCACTCTAAATGTCAATGCTCTTGTTACCAGAGACATAGACTTTGGTCTGAATTACACCTGGAACCACGCCAAGGCAAAGAGCGATGACACCTGGTCAAAGATGGAGCGCTCGGTGCTGAACACCCTGACTCTTTCATCCAACTTCCACCACCAGTGGGGTATCTATGCGCTTAACGTGCGCCTTTCCGGAAGGCTTCAGAGCAAGACCTACTATCCAGGATATGAAAATGCTCCCGGCTATGGAGTGTGGAACTTGAACACATCCCACTCTTTCAGGGTTTCAGACAAGCTGAGGATTGAACCGAGCTTAGGCATTGACAACATCTTTGACAGGGTTGACCGCAGGCCGGATTCATCGCTAAGGAAATTTGCGCTCTACAATCCCGGCCGAATGATTGTCGCCGGCCTGAGAATATCCTTCAACTAAATGATTTTAATAATGCGCTGTCCGAATTTCTCACAAACCCTCGCTTCGCTCGTCCCGTCTTGCCAGGGCAAGACACCCATTCATGAGGCCATGGGCGGCCACAGGTTTGCTTGAGAAATCAGACAGCGCATAAAAGAAGTTTTTGTAAATTGCGGAATATGGGAAAGATTATAGTTGCTGGCATTGGCCCGGGTTCTGAAAAGGATATCACACCGGCTGTGATTGAAGCTGTTTCTCAAGCAGATGCGGTTGTGGGCTACAAGTACTATTTCCGCTTTATAGAAAAGTATCTCAAAGAAGGCGCCGTGTGCCTGGATACCGGAATGAAGCAGGAAAGGGACCGGGCGGCCCAGGCGATGGAACTTGCCCGTGAAGGCAAGACTGTATGCGTCATATCCAGCGGAGACTCAGGCATATATGGCATGGCCCCGCTACTTTGGCAGATGCGTTCGGAAAACAAGGAGGATGTTGAGATTGAAACTCTTCCCGGAATCAGCGCCTTCCAGAAAGCCGCGTCACTTCTGGGCGCCCCGATCGGTCACGACCTCTGCCTGATTTCCCTCTCTGACCTGATGACTCCGTGGCTGCTAATCGAGAAGAGAATACGCGCGGCAGCCCAGGCAGATTTCATCACCGCAGTTTACAATCCCAAGAGCCACGGAAGATACTGGCAGCTTTACCGGCTTGTGGAAATCTTCCTGGAAGAGGGCAGAAGCCCCCAGACTCCTGTAGGATGCGTGCGCCAGGCCGGAAGAGAAGACGAAAAAGTGTGGACGACAACCCTTTCCAAGTTGAATCCGGAAGATGTGGATATGTTCACCGTGCTGATAATAGGCAACTCCCAGACATATCTTGACGGCTCGGCGATGATTACTCCAAGAGGCTATTATTCAGAAGAAAAGGCCTCCGGAAGAAAGGTCGGGCAGGACATAATGCACGAGAGCTTCCGCACCATATCATCAGAACTTCAGCAAAAGGACTATCCGCTGGGCCACAAATGGGCTCTTCTGCACGCCATCCATACCACGGCTGACTTTGATATGGAGAAAATCCTCTATACGGACGAAAACGCTGTGGAGCGTCTGTATGAAAAGGTTGCAGACGGCTCTATCAAGACCATCGTCACCGATGTGACTATGGCCGCCACCGGAATCCGCAAGGGCGCCCTGGCAAGGCTAGGCATTGAAGCAAAGACATACCTGATGGACCCGAGGGTATCCGATATCGCCGAGAAAGAAGGGATTACAAGGACTCAGGCAGGCATAAGGCTTGCCGTGGAGGAACACCCTTACGCCCTCTTTGCATTCGGCAACGCTCCTACGGCACTTATGGAACTGTGTTCTCTCATACGCCAGGGCAAGGCGCATCCGGCAGGCATAATCGCTGCTCCGGTAGGCTTTGTCCACGTTCAGGAATCCAAGCACATGCTGCTGCCGTTCAAGGATATACCAAAGATAATCGTCAAGGGCAGAAAGGGCGGAAGCAACCTGGCGGCCACGCTCTGCAACGCTGTTCTCACATTTGACGACGCAAAGAATCTGGATCCCGGACGAGACCTTTAGACTATGGCATTGAGTTTTACCATAATAGGAATGTCTGACAATCCCCGGCCGTTTTTCCCGCCGGAGGTTATGGAAGTGATTTCCCGCTCGGAATTCTTTTCAGGCGGAAAGCGCCATCACCAGATTGTTGAAAAACTCCTTCCGTCTGGGCATAAGTGGATAGACATAACCGTTCCGCTGGATGAGGTATACCAGAAGTATCGCGATATAGATTCCCACATTGTTGTTTTCGCTTCTGGAGACCCGCTATTCTTCGGCTTTGCGTCAACTTTGCAACGGGTTATGCCTGAGGTTCCCATGAAGGTCTATCCTTATTTCAACTCCCTCCAGATGCTGTGTCACAAAGCTCAGATTCCTTATCACGATATGCACATTGTCTCCCTGACCGGAAGGCCTTGGAAGGAGTTTGACAATTCTCTTATCGAGCATCGCGGCAAGATAGGGGTGCTTACCGACCGCCAGAAGACTCCGGATGAGATAGCCCGCAGGATGATCGAATACGGTTTCACTTTCTACCGTATGCACATCGGCGAGCATCTTGGAAATCCGGAAGAGGAAAAGATATTGTCGCTGAGCATAGAAGAGGCCTCAAAAGCAAATTTTAGCCAGCCGAACTGCCTGGTGCTCACAATAGAAGGCAATGCGCCAAAGAGGCGTTTCGGTATTCCTGAAAGCGAGTTCGACCTTCTGGACGGGAGGCAGAAGATGATTACCAAGATGCCGATCAGGCTTCTGACCCTTCAGAGGCTGGACCTGTGCTCAAAGAGAACATTCTGGGACATAGGCTTCTGTACCGGCAGCGTGAGCATCGAGGCCAGGCTCCAGTTCCCGCATCTGGACATCAGGGCCTTTGAAATCCGTCCTGAAGGCAAAGACCTTATGGAAAGCAACTCCAGAAAGTTCTCCGCTCCGGGAATAGAGTATCATATAGGAGATTTCCTCAAGGAAGAAATTCCGGAAAATGAACTCTGCGATGCCGCTTTCATCGGCGGACACGGCGGCCATCTGGAAGAAATAATGCGGAAAGTCTATGCCCACCTTTCTCCTGGCGGATGCATTGTGTTCAACAGCGTCACTTCCAACCTGGTAGCCGCCGGCAGCAAGGAGAGCTTTATATCTGTGGCTAACTCTCTGGGAATGAGTATAGACGAGCCAATGCACATAGAACTTGACAACAACAATCCAATAGATATTCTTAAGGCAATAAAATGAAATCGGCAGTTGTATTGATATCGGAACAGGGAAGAGTGACGGCGGAAAAGATTGCCGCCATTCTTGGCGGAGAAATAGTCCGCAGGACGCAGATTCTCGCTTTGTGGAACAATACGGACTGCTTTGTGTTTGTGGGGGCCATGGGCATCTGCGTAAGGACGATTGCTCCGCTGATTGAGGACAAGCACATAGATCCTGCAGTGCTGTGCGTGGACAGCCAGGGCAAGGAAGTGGTTTCCGTGCTCTCCGGCCACGTTGGAGGAGCAAACGAGATAACTTCCAGACTGGCCCTGGAACTGGGAGCGCATCCTGTAATCACCACTCAGACAGATGGAAGCGGACTCTGGCCACTGGATCTTCTGGCAAAACGCTTCGGCTGGGGAGAGGAGTCTGATGACCTTAACCGGCAGATATTTCTCTATGCGGAAGGGAAACCTACAGCTCTCCTTCTTGAAACGGAAGACGAGGGAACCAGATGGCTGGAAGAAAACCCTGCCGGCAATGTAACCATATTCAAGAAGTTCAGCGATATAGACCTTTCCAGGTTTTCTCTTCTGCTTTCCGTATCGCCGATACGAAGGAAACTGGAAATCCCGAATATCCAGTGGGTTCCACGGTGCATTCATCTTGGAATCGGTCTGGCGCGTCAGGCCGTGCCTGTGGAAAAGGTGATTGGGGAAATCTTCAACTGCCTTAGAGATAACGGGATATGCAAGGAATCAATTGCGAGCATTTCATCTGCTGATATCAAGAAAGACGAGCCTGTGATGAAGGCTCTGGAGAAAGAATTCAAAACCAGGTTCTATTCTGCAGAAAGCCTGTCCGCAGTTGCTGTCCCGACTCCTAGCGAAGTGGTGGAAAAATGCGTGGGTACTCCTTCAGTTTCCGAGGCCTCGGCGATTCTGTCTTCAAACAATGCGGACCTGCTGCTTCCAAAACAGAAGGGGGAAAACTGGACAGTTGCCGCCGCCGTGGACCGGGATTTCATTCCGCACCCGCATATAGAGATTGTGGGGGCAGGGCCGGGAGATCCTGACCTTGTAAGCGTAAGGGGCAGGAAGATGCTCCAGAAGGCGGACCTGATTCTCTATGCCGGAAGTCTTGTGCCAAAGGAACTTACGCTTTGCGCCAAGCCTGGAGCCACCGTTGTTTCCTCTGCCGATATGGATCTGGAGCAGCAGTGCGAGCTTATGAAAAAGTTCTATGACCAGGGAAAGTTCATAGTAAGACTCCATACCGGAGACCCTTGCATCTTCGGGGCAATCCAGGAGCAGATGGCTTTCTTCGACGAGCATAATATGAGTTATCACATAACTCCGGGCATATCTTCGTTCCTGGCCGCTGCCGCTGAACTCAGAAGCCAGTTCACCATTCCGGAAAGATGCCAGACAATAATCCTGACAAGGGGCGAGGGACGTACTCCGATGCCCGAGAAAGAGAAACTCCACCTTCTGGCCAAGAGCAACAGCACGATGTGCATTTTCCTTTCCGCTGCTATAGTGGATGACGTGCAGAAGGAGCTCCTGATGGAATATCCTGAGAACACGCCCGTTGCAGCCTGCTACCATCTTACCTGGCCGGACCAGAAGATTTATCGCGGAGTATTGAAGGACCTGGCAAAGATTGTAAAGGACAACCACCTTACTCTTACCACGATGCTGGTGGTTGGAGATGCCATTGACAACCGGCAGGGCCTTTCCGAACTCTATTCCAAGAACTTCACTCATCTATTCAGAAAGGCCAGGGGATGATTCTCGTTTTCGGCGGAACGACAGAGGGCCGACTGGCGGCAAAGGAACTGGAGGAATCCGGTTCCCGTTTCTGGTATTCCACCAGGGGAGGGGAGCAGCATCTTGACCTTCATCACGGCATTGCCATTAGCGGAGCTATGGACAAGGACCAGATGACTGATTTTTGCAACTCTCATCAGATCAGGCTTATAATTAATGCCGCCCATCCTTTTGCCAGTGAACTGCATTCCAATATTTCCAAGTTGGGAATTCCTGTCATACGTTTTGAGCGCATCTATCCCGAAAGGGACAGACGCATCATCTGGTGCAGTGACTTTGCATCCGCCGTTCAGAAGATGAAGGGCACTAATCGTCTTCTATCCACAGCCGGGGTGCAGTCCATCCCTAAACTGAGGCCTTTGGAAGAAAGCGGTACGGAAATCTTTCACCGTATCCTCGACAGGGAATCTTCCAGAAATCTCGCCGCCCAGTACGGCATAGATCCGGATCATCTCTGCTTCTACCATCCTGACGAGGATGAAACGGAAGAGATAAACAGGGTTAATCCCGATGCGATTCTTCTTAAAGAAAGCGGAGTATCAGGAGGTTACGAGAACAAGACTGAAGCTGCTCTGAAAAAGGGCATAAAGGTTTTCGCCATCGCGAGGCCAAAATTGCCGGATAGTTTTATTACCGTCAACGGCCCTTACGGAATGAGGCGTATGGTGGAAAAACTTCTGCCGGAGTTCTATCCTCTGCACAGTGGCCTGACTACCGGAAGTTGCGCCACCTCTGCCGCTCTTGCCGCTGCCCAGAGCCTGATTGAGGGCATATTTCCTGAAACGGTCAGTCTTCTTCTCCCCGACGGAGAAACCATTCAGGTTGAAACAAAGGTCACAGAAAAAGGCAAGGCTTATGTGATCAAAGACAGCGGAGACGACCCTGATGTTACCGACAAGATGGAAATCCACGCCGAAGTTTCTCTCTTGCAATCTTCTGACATAGAAATAGATGGCGGAGAAGGCGTGGGGAGGATAACTCTTCCGGGCTTTGACTGCCAGCCTGGGCAGGCGGCTATCAACAAGGCTCCCAGGCAAATGATTAAGGACAATCTCAGCAAAATATATCCTGGCCAGGGTTTCAGGGTAGGCATTTCCGTCCCTGGCGGAGAGGAGATTGCTCACCGGACTTTCAACCCGAGGCTTGGAATCGAAGGCGGAATAAGCATAATAGGGGTTAGCGGCATTATCAAGCCTTTCTCGGAGGAGAGCTTCATAAACTCTATCCGCAAATGCATGGAGGTGGCCTGGGCAAGCGGCAGCAGCCGTGTAGTCATAAACTCCGGAGCCAAGAGCGAAAAGTTCCTCAAAGACTTCTACAAAGATCTCCCGCCGCAGTGCTTTGTACAGTACGGCAACAAGATAGGGGATGCCATAAGCATTGCATACAATCTGGGTTTCAGGAAGATAACCCTTGGGATAATGCTTGGTAAGGCCGTAAAGCTGGCGGCTGGTAACCTGGATACCCACTCCAGCAATGTCACTATGGACAGGGATTTCATCGCTGAGATGCTTAAATCCATCAATTGCCCAAAGGAAATATCGGAACTGGCATACAGCATCACCCTTGCCAGAGAGCTTTGGGACATCATTCCTGAGAATCTTCTGCAAGGCTTTGCAAATGAAGTTAAATCGCGATGCAAAACAGTCTGCGGGCCTTTATGCCCAGAGGCCAATCTTACCGTTCTTCTTATAGATGATGACGGACATATCAAATAAGTTTTAACTTTGCAGCCATGAAGAATTCCGCTATAAAACAGTTTGGGCTTTCGTTTCTGGCAATTATCACATCGATTATAAGTTTTAACTTTGCATTTATGAAGAATAGACCTGGTTTAAAGCAGTTTTTGCTTTCGCTTTTGGCAACTACCATATCGATTATCCTTACTTTTGGAGTATCATCAATCTTGGAGCACAGAAAGAATGAAGCTGCAAAGAAAGGTCTGGTTATGACCATCATCTACGATATGGACCAGACTATAGAGAAGGCCCGTCAGGCAGATTCCGCACTAAGGATAGCCTCTAAGACTCAAATGGAAATTATAAAGAATCCTGATGTTTATGACAGCCTCAGGACAAATTTTGTAGATGCTTTGCTTATTTCAAGTACGGATTTTTCCTTGATAACACAGAATATTTTCTCGTCTAATATAGAGACATTCAGTACTATTGGTAATGTTAACTTTATTAACAATGTTGCTTCTTTTTATCAATACCGCGGCCTTTACATGACTCAGGTGATAGATGTTATGAAAAAAACGTTTGACGATGGTACAAATCTTCTTGTTTCTGTTGACGGATTGTTGAGCTATGATTTTCCTACCTTGTTTTTTGACAATGCCCTTTGGCTCAACGCCTTAACTGACCTTCGTAATAAATGCGTGAAAATTATGAAGTTAAGTGAAGAGGATATCCGGGAATTCAGCAAACAGGCAGAACTTTTGGATGTCAAAGACACCTCAAACAATGGTTTAGATGAGCTGATGGAGGAAATGTTTGAAGCTCAAGAAATTTTAAAAGAAGCTCGCGCAAAAAACAAGAAATAGGGCTATCTGCTGATTTTCACTCTCATCTGCGATTTGTCAAAGGTTATTCCTTCTCTTTCGATAAATTCTGAGAGTGCTCCGCTCTGTGCCACTTCTTCTGGTGTTCCGATAGTGATGTTTCCTTTCTGCATCAGCCAGATGCGGTCTGCAATCTGGAGGGTGAGTTCCAAATCGTGTGTCGAGAGGAATATTGTCTTTCCGTTTTCCTTTGCCAGCTTTTTCAGCAGCTGCATAGTCTCGATCTTTGAAGGGAAATCCAGAAAGGCTGTCGGCTCGTCCAGGCAGATAATAGGGGTCTGCTGTGCTATGGCCTTGGCTATCATTACTTTCTGCCTTTCTCCATCGCTAAGGTTCTGGATCATTCTGCTGCGCAGGTTATCTATTCCTATCAGCGATATGGCATCTAAGACTATCTTCCTGTCTTCTTTCTCGAGTTTGCCCCAGAATCCGGTGTAGGGGCTTCTGCCGAGGGCTACGAGTTCTTCCACGTTCATGTTCTGGATCTGAGGCCTGTGAGTGAGTACCACTCCAATCTTCTTTGAAAGTTCTTTGTCCGGATAGGCCTCCAGTTCCTTTCCGTCTATAACGATGTTTCCTCCCAGTTTTTCCTGAAATGCGCACACTGTCCTCATAAGTGTGGACTTTCCCACTCCGTTGGGGCCTATTAGGCAGGTGAGTTCTCCGGCAAACAGGCTGGCGTTGATGCCGCAGGCAACTTCCTTGACGCTGCTTTTCCCCTTGTATCCGATCGAGAGATTCTCCAGCCTTACTGTCTGCTTATTCTCTGACATCGTCTTTCCTCCTTCTGAATATAACGGAAGCGATTACAGGCGCTCCGATGAGTGCGGTTACTGAATTTACCGGAAGTGCTCCCTCAAAGCCCGGCATCCTGGCTACCAGGCTACAGAGCAGTGCCAAAGCGGCTCCTGTCAGTATTGTCCCCGGTACAAGAATCCTGTGATCCGATGTCCTGAAAATCGCCCTGCAAAGATGCGGCACAGCCAGTCCTATGAACATTATCGGTCCGCAGTAGGCTGTAACTATTGCAACCAGCACTCCCGAGTTCAGTATCACCAGAGTCCTGGACCTTGACACATTCAGACCCAGATTCCTTGCATAGTCATCGCCGAGAAGCATCAGGTTCAGAGTCTTTACCAGCAGGAAACTCAGTGGCAGCAGCACAATCATCAACCCTACAAACAGCAGCATCTGGTCTCCTGACACCCTTGCAAAAGATCCCAGCCCCCATACCACAAATGCCTTTACATCTTCTTCTGAACTGAAGAATTTCAGCACTCCCACTATGGCAGATACCAGATATCCTATCATCACTCCGATTATCAGCAGCGTGACGTTTCCCTTTACTTTCTTGGACACCCACACTATCAGTGCCATCACTGCAAGCGAGCCAATTATGGCTGCTATAGAGATAGCGGCATCTCCTGCATATCCCATCCTGCTCAGCGACACTCCTGCCAGTGAACTGGACATCATCACCACTATTGCCACTCCCAGGCTTGCTCCATTGGATATTCCAAGTACCGACGGGCCAGCCAGCGGATTGCGGAATACTGTCTGCATCTGAAGGCCCGATACAGCAAGCCCCGCTCCTGCAACAATAGCCACAAGCGCCTGCGGAAGCCTGGACTTGAGTATGATGTTGGAGAATATCTCATTTGACCTGTCGCCGAACAATATGCCTAGCGTATCTGCAAAAGGAATCTTTACGCTTCCCAACAGCAGATTCAGCGCCAGCAGCACCAGTATCAGTACCGTAATAATTATGAGTTTT
>CADAOA010000039.1 GCA_902789435.1 uncultured Bacteroidia bacterium
TGCTTGTCACCCAGTGGGGCCCTGACAAGGAAAGCGGAACAAACTATCTTTTCGACTATTCCTGGAGAGAATGGAGCGGGCTTATCCGCGATTATTATCTTCCGCGATGGGACAAGTTCCACGCAATGCTCCGCGGAAAGCTTCTGGACGGCAGCTGGAAAGACTACAAGGAATACGAAGAGAAGCTCCACAGGACCTCAGGAAGGGAAGCCATTGAAGCTGACGATTTCTATTCTGCCCTAAGGGAATGGGAATGGAACTGGATAACTACCCCGAAGAACTATCCTGAAAAGACATACGGGAACGAGTTTGAGACCGCCCGCCGTATGTACAAGAAGTGGGAGAAAGCCCTTTAATTGTTTATTGCCAGTATACAGGACGGTTCCAGGTCTGGGAACATCATCATCTTTCCGGTATTGGAAAGAAAGCCGGAGGATTTGTCTATGCGGAATATCTGCACAGCCTTGTATTTCTGGCAGCACACGAACATAAAGTCCCCGTCCGGGGAAATGGCAAAACTCCTGGGCCACTGAAGGGTGACCTGATATGCTATTCTTGTGAGCGTTCCGTCCTCCTCGGTTCTGAAAATTGCTATGCCGTCCTTGCCCCTTCGGTTGGAAGAGTACAGGAACTTTCCGTCTGGGGAAAGATGGATGTCAGCGCTGGCTCCGGCTTTCTTCTTATCCGAAACAGCCTCCTGAATCTGGTGCAATATTATGTTACCGTCTTTCTCCGTCACGGAATACACCAGTATCATCCCGCTGGTTTCGCATAGCAGATACATATATTTCCCGTTCTTGGAAAATTCCATATGTCTAGGCCCGTAACCTTTTGGGACGGAGAAAAATGCAGAATCGCATTGTTTAAGTCTCAACCCCTTTTCAGTCTCGGTGATTTGGAAAGAATAAATCCTGTCACAACCCTTGTCGGTGACAAGAAGATAATTATTTCCGGTTTGCGGGGCGGTCAGCACTTTAACCATATGAAGCCTGGAAACCCCACCAACGGAAGGGAAATTCACTATCTGTGATGCAGGCAAGATTTTCCCGGCAGTATCAAGGGGATAAACCCCTATGCATCCCCTGCCGTATCCGGCCGTCAGGAGATGATTGTCGAAAAAAGTAAGATAACAGGCATCAGCCCCACCGTCTTTCACCTCCCCAAGGCTCTCTTCCAGAGAGCTGTCCATATAGCCCCAGACTCCGGAACGGGAACCGCTCTCGCTAACTCCATAGACTCTATTTGGAGAATTGGCGGTAAGAAGATACGAAGGGTTCCTGGCCTTGAAATCCTGGCTGATAATGTACTCCATGCTCTTGGCGTTGAAAACGCACTTTACGGCAGCCTTTCCGTAACCGCCTATGTACAAGGTATATTGGTCCTCTGCATTCATATTCCTCCTGGAAACGAAAAAGACAATTGCCGCTACGGCCAAAGCGGCACCCAGCATAATTATGATCCACCTGGATTTCATAGGTTGCCCTCCAAAGCATAATCAACACATCGGTTGAGGATGAATGAAAAATCCTTGCATCTCTTAAGGCGGGTTGCCACACGCTTGGCGAGATTCGGAGCGAACAGGAATTTCTCATCCATAGGCATGGTAAGGTTAATGTCCTTCAACCTAAGGAGATCCTTCCATTCCTCTTTTTCCACGTTCTCGAACCCGGCAGGCACTTTTCTTGAACGACTCTCTGTGTAAAAATCCCATCCTTTGGCCTTCTCCATAGCTGAAAGGAAAGAATCCCCGTTAACCGAAACCTCATCCCTGAAACTTGCAAGTATCTTCGGGTCTGGCTGGTACAACCCTACAAAAAGCATATTCCCTCCTATGTATTCCCTTTTCTGAGGCGGCTCCAGGTGGAAATAGTAGCCGCAGTAAGGAGACTTCTTTCCGCCAGGAACCACAAAAGCTCCCATATGTGTCTTATAAGGGCTCTTATCCCGGGAAAAGCGAAGGTCCCTATAAATCCTGTAGGTACTCTGCTTAACGGTCGGCTTTGAGGCCGAAACATACTCGTCCCACTTTGCCACTTCTTCTATAAGTTCCGCGGTGAACTCCTCGAAAATATCCTTTGCCTCCAGATAGAGGGCTTTATGGGCATCAAACCAAACCTTGTCGTTGTGTCTGGAAAGGGCGGCCAGAAAATCGTAAACTCTTTTCATAGCATAATTTTTGCTGTGTACAAATATAGCAAAAGCGTATTTTCGCAGAAGGAAAAACTTTTCATATGGCAGGATTTTTCAGAAAACTGCGCAAGGGACTGCTGTGGACATTGGCTGTTGCCGTTGCCCTTGTGACGCTGATTTTGTCATTTAGCGGAACCATTGCGCGCTATTACATACAGAAAAACGGCAACTCTCTAATCGGAAGGGACGTTACCATTGGAAGCCTCAGCATCAACCCTCTCACCGCCGGGATGAGGGTCAAAGACCTCCACATATTGGAAAAGGACGGAAAGGAAGATTTCCTCTCCCTTTCTTCACTCGAGGGAAACATAAGGCTGCGCCCTGTGACAAGAAGGATAATAAACATTAAGGGTATAAGAATAGACTCCCTGTATATCAATATCGTACAGGATGGGAACCACTTTAATTTCGATGACCTTAAGGATAAACTTTACGCCTATCTGGAGGAAGACACGGAGGATAGCGGATGGGTGATGGATATAAGGAATATCGCCCTCAGCGGCGGAAGGATCCGCTACCGCGACAAGGTTCTCGGAAGCAAGTTCGCCCTAAACAAGATAAGCCTGGATATTCCAAAGATCAACCTCAGCGGAAAAAACACGGACGTGGGAACAGTCCTCTCGTTTGAGGAGGGAGGGCAGATGGATTGCCGGATAAGTTATAATCCGGACCGAAGCCGGTTTAATGTAAACGTTAGCCTTAAAGACTTCGGAACAGAAGGTCTTACCCCATATCTCCAGCAATTTCTCAACGTAAAACGCTGCAAGGGAAGCGTATCGGGAAATCTGGAAATCCACGGTCAGACACAGCATATAGCAGATGCTGACATTAAGGGAGACCTTATCGCTGAGGACCTTAAAGTCATAGATGACAGAAGGGAAGCAGTTTTCTTTGCCCAAACACTCAAGGCCAAGATATCCAAATTCAACCTCGGAAAAGGAATTGCCCGTCTAAAGTCTCTGGAAATCAACGGCCCTAAAACCTATTACGAGATAATGGAAGACTCTACGGACAATTTCACCCACCTTCTCAAAGACGATGATCAGCAGCGGGAGGAAGAGTCTCCTCAGATATTCCTGACCATAGACAGCCTATCTGTCCGCGATGGAAAGGTTGATTTCAAGGACAACACCCTTAAAGAATCCTTTTCTTATAAGCTCAGCGAAATCAACCTGACATGCAGTGATTTCCGCCTGGATAAGATGAATATTCTCAAAGGAAGCGCCGTGGCAGGAAAAGCCGGTAAGGTCGAGTTTGAATGGACAACGGATTTCGTCCGGATGAAAAACGTATTTCTGGACCTTAAGGCATCCAACATCAACCTTAAGGACTTCACTCCATACTCCAAATACTATGTAGGAAACAGCATCGAGGGAGGAACCATGAAGTGGGAAAGCCGGAACACCATAATCGGAGGCCATCTGGAAGGCAACAACCAGATAGAAATATACAAACCGAAAGTCAGCCGCCGTTCCAGAAGGACAGAGCCTGTGTATCAGGCACCTGTAAGGCTCGGAGTCTATGCCCTGACTAACAAGAAAGGCCTTATGAATATAAACCTTCCGGTAAAGGGCGATATTGATAATCCTGATTTTTCCTACAGGAAGACTGTCTTCAAGGGTATGCTGAATATCTTCATGAAGGTTTCCGCAGCCCCTCTCAGAGCCATAGGAAAGATGCTGGCAAAAGGAGAGGATCTGGACCACATTGAGATTGACCTTGAAGAAGAAGACTTTTCCACCAGCGAGTATGGGAAACTAGGGTCGATTGTTGAAGCGATGCAGGAAAAGGATGAACTCCATTACACATTCCGCCAGAGATTCAACCTTAAGAAAGCTCTCAAGAAAGAAGAAAAGGAGAAGGTTCTCTCCCTGGCACAATCCAGAAACGAGAACCTTTCCAACTATCTCAAGCGTATGGGAATACCATCCAGGAACTATACCGTGGAAGCCATCCATGAAGACAGTCTTGCAAGCTATAGGGGCAAAAACTGCTTCTTGGTGGACGCTGTCTGGGAAGAGGATCAATAGTTTATTGTAACCGGAGGCACGTTCTCAAACGGCTGGGTTCCTATCACGGCTTTCAGCTTGGCCAGATCAATTGTGATATAAATGTCCTTTATCATGTCTGAGACAAGGTCATAATTGTTTTGGGCAAGATATTGTCCAAGTTCAAAATCAGAACTCAGAGTCTGCTCCCCATCCCTGAAACAGGAAACCTCCAGCTTTACCCCCTCCAGGGCTCCCGGGCGTGTCATTCTCAAATGCAAAGGTGTTTTATCTCCCGCCTTTGACGAAGACTGCTGCTGCAGCGGCTCTCCGCCAAGGCTGAATCCTCCCCACGGGCTTAGCAGCTCCACCTCCGCAGTTTCGCCACTTTTAAGACCTGTAAAGGTTATGTACACGTCTATGAACATCTTCCTAGGCAAGACTCTGACTAAAGCGGAATCCTTGGTCAATTCGACACTCCTGGAATATTCAAACAACGGATCCGCATCTTTTGAGGCTGCCTTGAACAGTTTTCCAGACAAGGTATTGATGTCTGTCATAATAGTGCCATCACCCAGATTAGCCCACACATAGCACTGGTAGTTTCCTCTCTGGACCTCAAAAATCTGTTTCTTGTAGAACTCATGCTCGGTAATGCGGGTACGGCAAAGCAAGCCTTCCTGAGGTCCGAATATCCATATATCCGCATATAAAGCCTTGCCTTCCAGAAGGCTGCAATCAACGGCCAAAATCTTTGGGCAAGCCTCCCTGTCTTCCCAGATATTACATCCTGAGAAGACAAGAGGCATCGCCGAGAATAATATCAACAAGATTTTCTTCATCAGAAACTAACAGAATATTCCGGGGTATCCGTCAGACTTTCCACGGAAGCATCCACCGTTATGGTCTTGAGTACAATCTTGCTTTCCGGATCATCCGTTCCCGGGCCGGTAATGGTAAAGTTGTAGGAATAGCAGGTATTTCTCTTTACTCCCTTGTGACCGATCGAAGAACCCCATCCATATCCCGGCTGGTTGATGTCAACAGGGTAATAGTAAACGGTTCCACCCAGATTCGCCTCAAGGACCAGACGGGTGAACCTGTTTGTAGAAGTTTCCGTATCCATCAGGTTCTCATAGCAGTAGAAATGATGGGTCGTAGTATATCCTTCATCTCCGACAAGGCCTGGAACACCTTCGGCGAACAAAGCGGTCATCTGACATCCGGCATAGTCATCTGCAGAATATCCCCTTGAATTGAAGATGACCTTTGAGGATGGATCCTCCCCCATATAGGTCTTGGCTCCGGAAATATTTGTCAGATAGATTCTCACGTTCCTAAGTTTGATTCCCTCGTAAGGACCACCTGCGAAATTGGTCTTGATGCCCTTGACCATAACCTTGGCAACAAGCTTCTTAAGCACGACACTCACGACCTGGTCTTCCTGCAGGTTGACCGTTGTTTTGGCTGCCATCGTGAAATTACCCAGCGTCTCTTTCTGGAGAGATACCGCCAGATTGAGGAAGGCATCTTCCCTGACAATTCCTGCCCAGGATGTCTCTTTCGCGTTAGCCACTACATAGATTGTCTTGTTTCCGACCGTGGCGTTTATAGGAAGGTTTGACAGGTTCATTCCTCCCACATCATTCACGCTGAAGTGCTTGTATGCCTCCAAGGCTCCCCCTTCCCTGAAAACGAAGACATCGATGATCCTTACTGAATCCAGCCATTTGTTTTCTCCGTGTTTCGGGTCAGTATTCTTGGTTACGATTTCATAAGGAGAAACAGACAGGTGGATTGTTGCCTTCTCCTGAGATTCAGCCTCTTCTACAGCTGCTTCCTTGCTGCAGGAGGCTAAGGCCAGTGCTATCAGAGCCGCACAAAAAAGTTTTTTGATCATAATAGTTGAATATTTGAGTTAAACGTTTATTTCAGTTGTTCAAGCAGTCTTTCCATTTCGGGATCCAGGGAAGCACGGAACCTAAGGCGCGGATCCTCAGCGATTGCTGAACGGAAGTATTCCATTGCCTTCCTCTCATCTCCCAGTCTGCTGTAAACCAGTGCTGTCAGATAATTTGTCCTGGAGTTTCTCTCCAGTTCCCCAAGGACGCTCAGGGCAGATGCGTTATAGTCCATGCAGAGATATGCTATCGCTGTATTGATATCCGCATATGGCCGGAGCAGGCCGACGGCTTTCTTGAAGTCCCTGTCCATAAGAGAGCGGATTCCTTCCTTGTAAGCCTCGTCAGGCACAACTTCCGTAGAAATGGTGTCATATATTCTGCGATGCAGCCTGAAGGTGAAATCTATCCTTCTGAGAAGAGGATATAGTTTCTCTCTTATATACTTGAAATCAGAGCATTTGGAAAGAAGTTCCTCCCTTTTGTCTGGATCCCTCTCGCTGAATACGTCAAGGACCTGATCCTTGTTTCTGACATTGCTGTCCTGTATGATATGCTCTTTCAGAAGATCCCAGTTTTCCGGAATATGCTCCGTATGCATCCTGACCTTATTCTTTATCGCTGAAGAAAAATACTCCATGATAGACTCCGCCCTTTTATGGGAAAGATTCTGGTTTACCATGTAACTCCCGTCAGGAGAACAGGATGCGCAGATGATTACAGAGTCTGCTGTTAATCTTTTACTGACGGCCAGAGAATCAAATTCCCTGCGGATTCTCTCCAGCTCATCAGCGTTGTTTCCCAGAGTGGTATCTATAGTCCAGCTTCCCTTTTCAAATTCTATGAAAGCAAGGGTACTGGCCTCGACGTCACGTGCCAGGGTCTGCTTGCGGTAAACAGCAGAAGTGTCTGCCATTTGGGTAAGTGAACTTACATACCAGGTAAGCGTGTCCGGAGCATTGAACCTGTACAGGGTATTCCCGTATGAATGTACGCTCCCGGCAAAGCACATCCTGAGCCTACGCATATCCCTTGTTGCGGGTAGATCCTGTACATACCTGTATGTCAGTCCTCCTGAAGGATCCCGTAGTACCGTGTCCAGCCTGATACCAAGGCGGTCTATCGGATCCTTCACACACTTGCGGAACACTTCTTCCAGACGGTCTTTTCTCCGTCGGTTCAGGCGTACCAGGTAATGCTTTATGTAATAGTCGATTGCCTCTGGCTCGGTTACTCCGAATTCTCCTCTTGGCCTGTCCTCGATATTCCGCTGGGTAAAGTACTTTAAAAGCCCCAGATAACCGAATGCCTTAAGGAAATCCACACTGTCCGGGATTATTGAAGCAAAGTACTTATTATATCTCTCATACCCTTTCAATTGCTCTGCCCGGTAAGCGGCTCCTGTCACGAATATCCTGTCCAGCAGCATCGTATCCTCATCCATCATCAGTTTGGGTACAACCCTGAGCTGTCTGTCTTTGGCCAGAAGTTCGCGGCTCACCCTCATATCGAAACTCAATCGTACCTTTCCTCCCCTCTCGGCAATGTTACGGTGCAAAGCCGTAACCGTAAGAGGCGAGAGCTTGCCCTGCGCCATAATTTCCCCTCCCGATTCCGTTACCTCGGCATTCAGCACAAGCTCTTCATCCTCTGCGGAAACGGTTGTGAGCCTATCCCTGTTTCCTTCCGTAAGAGACATATCCACATTTCCGGGGGCATCAGCAATGGTTACCCTCAGTCGACTCTGGTTGTCTCCCCTCAGACCGCTGCGGCATTCCATCAACACACACACTGTCAAAAGCCCCAAGGCAACGGTCCCCACAAACCGTATTACAACACTAACCTTATTCTTCATAATTATCAGAAAACGAACGATATACCCAAAAGCAGCCCGGCCGGTGCCACCACAAACTTCTCCTTCTTGCCTTCATTATGGCCGCAATGCGGGCAGGAATATTTTGTATAATTGGTCATCCCGATAAAGCCTCCCATACCCATTTCCAGGTTAATTCCCTTATCCAGCATAAGGGCATAGCCTCCTCCTATTTTTGCCCCGTAGGCATAGCCTTCATAGGCCTTATGCGTAAAGATTCCTCCCCAGGCATACTTTGCCCAGTTTGCATAGCTGTACAGATACCAGCCGGAGTTCACAAACCACGGCCAGTATCTGGCACCGAAAGACAGTTCTATGCGGCGGAAATACTTCTGTTTTTCCCCGCTTCCGAATGTAAAAGGATTATATGCGGCTCCTGTCCTGAGGCTTATATGCCTGGATACCGGCATCGAGCCTTGGACATTGATCGTGCCCAGAGCCAGCCAGTCCGCCACATTTGTAGAAATTGAATAATTCTGTCCGCGCAAACCCGTGCAGGCAAACAGCAAGAACGCTGCAACCGCAACCGTACGCCGAATCATTTTTGATATGCGCTTCATAATCTGCCGCTAAAATTTCAACGGCAAAAATATCAGCGCCCCCTCCCGGGAACAAGCCAAACGGTAAAATTTACCCTGCTGGAATAAAAGTTTTTACGTTTACCGAAAGCGTAAACTTCAATCTACTGTCAGACAATAAGTTGCACTTGAGAAACTTTCCCTTCAAGAACATACCAGAGATAACCTTTCACGTCTGAATATTCCATTTCTTTCAGTAGGTTCATATAGTTTCTGACCTGATGGCAATATGACTTGTCGCTCCTGGAGTCTTTTTCATATTCCCCGAACTTATAGTCAACGACAACTGCCCAATCTTTACCTTCTATCGGGAGTATCACTCTGTCTGGACGATAATTCCCCTTTCCGGATATTATGCTCCTTTCGGCATAGATCTTTTTCCCTTCATCGAACCAGCCATATTCCCGAACCTCACCAATCTTCCCAAGCACCTCTTTAACAAGTGATTCGGCATCATCGCCGAGGATGGAGCCAGGATTCTTGACAAGGAACTTCGATACGGCCTTGTCTACCTTTTCTTCTATGGAGCCTTCATCATTCCCCTCACAATCTATATATGAGAACAACTCGTGATATAAAACCCCTCTCCTTACAACGTCATCCTCGTCGAAAACACTCCTGAGTTTAATCCTCGATGAATCTTTCATCAGCATTGAAGACTCTATATCACACTTGAAACCTGCGGGTTGAGGATTATGCTCCTCCAATGAAGTTTCCTCATCATTGCCAAGTATGTAATCAGTCACGGTTTCCCCGCTTTCCAAAGTCTCGGGACAAACTTTAAACATCTTGCCCTCACCGCTGATCATAGGTAAAATCTCGTTAAGGGCAGCTGAAATCCTTGATATGGATCCGTCGGTCTTGTTCTTGCTATCCTTAGCATATATATATAGTCTTTCCTTAGCGCGGGTAAAAGTCACATATGCCAGATTAAGGTTATCCACGCTGCGCTCCATCAACTCGTTATAATAGTAATCCTGGTACAGGCTGTCTGCCATTTCCTTTGAAAAAGGAACGAGTAACGGACCGTCATATCCCAGTTCAGGCAAAGTGACCCAAACTTTCTCATTGCCCAGGATCTTGATCATCTCGTCTCTAAGATAAGGTATAAATACCACTTTGAACCCCAGACCCTTGGCTTTATGCATGGTCATTATCTGAACAGCCTCGCTGGCAGACGGTTCAGGTATAAAGAGCTTATCCTTGGTCAAATCCCACCACTTGAGGAAATCCGGGATGCTGGTCCCGTTTACGGCAGAATAATCCAAGGTCCTGTCCAGAAATGCTTTGACAAAGGCAATGTCTCCTTCTTCCAGATCGTTGAAAAAAGTACGGAGCATCAGTTTGCACATCTGATAGAGCGTATTGCAAGACCTTATCCTATCCATGAACAACCTTCCGTCTTCAGATGAAGCATCGAGGAGACTGAGATTCTTAAGCTCGAAACCGTAGAGACGCCTGAGAACCTCCAGTCCTTTATCGTTAGGATTGACGATATTCTTCATTATCTCCACCAGGGTTGCAACCACTTTGTTTGAATCCAACTTCAGGCTTTCGCCAGAAACTATATTTATACCATTGTCCACCAGATAGTTCGCTACCTTACTGGCCTGAGCTTTCTTGTCCGTAAGGATGGCTATGTCATTATGGCTGTAGCCTCTGGATGAGGTCAGGTATTTGATTTTCCTTGCCAAATCCCACAGTATGAAATCCTCACGGCTCAGTTTTGACGAGCTTTCATCAAAACCGCAAGAAATAACATGGACGACTCCTTTCTTTCCATTTGTTTCGTACTCTTGCTTAACATGCTGGGCTGATTCCCTGTAGATTTCTGCTATCGTGCCTGACAATGCTTTCTCTGCGCCGGTATATCTATCCAGGTTATCCATAAATCTGGATACCAGCGCCCCGGGCAAGGCCTCATCAGAGTGCTCAAACCACTTCTCCTTCTCAACGCCCGAGAAGAGGAAATTGTTGAATTCAACGATATTCTTCAGACTCCTGTGATTGACATTAAGCGGCTTCTTGTCATAATTATCCTTGAAATCCTCCTTTACCTTGTCCTTGAACAGCTCCCACTTTCCGTCTCTGAAACGATAGATACTTTGTTTTACATCACCTACCAGCATAGATTCCATTGCAGAAGGAGAGCTGCTGACATTCCTTGACAAGCTTTCCTTAAGCAACGGGCGGAAGTTCTTCCACTGAACCTCAGATGTATCCTGGAACTCATCCAGCAGATAGTGGTCAATCCAAACACCTATCTTCTCGTATACAAATGGTGTTTCACTTCCGTTTATAAGATCCGAAAGGATCTGAGGCGCCATACTCAACAAGGTAAGCTGCTCCTTTTCCAAATAATCATCCAACTCTTTTGAAACATAACCGAGAAGGGATAATTCCTTGATGTTCTTATTTATCAGAAGCAGAGACTTGTATCTAGGGTAATGCCTGTCAAATAATACTTTTATTCCTTGAAGATATCGCCCATAATGCTCGTTGATGGCATCTATATCTGCCTGTGTTCCTTTTTTCAGCAACAATCCAGATGGATCCGCCAGCCAGTCTGCCAAAACTGCAGGATATTTCCTGATGATCCTGCCTTTCTCTTCGCTGAAGAACCTGCTGCTGTCGGCCAACTCTCCCCGGATAAACTTCTTCAGCGATGACTTTACCGCCAGACCATCCAAGACTCTGTCATTTGCATTGTCCTTCATTTCATTGAACAACTTGATGACAGGATCCACAAAACAAGACTGGAGATCCGCAATGCCCTTCTTCAACAGTTTTTCGAACCCATCAATGCCCAGGCTTTCAGAAGACGGTCTGTAATTCTGATATTCGGAATCCAGGACCCGACGGCAAATATCCATAAGACTATCTTTCCAGTTCCAGTTCTTGCCTTCTTCAATTCTGGAAAGGGAGATGTTCTCTACGGCTGAAAGCAATTCCCTGTTCGAATCCAGTTTAGAATACAGATTGTCCATCGCTGCTTCTATGGCAGGATTCTGGTCAAGGGTTGTGTCATAGGAGGAACTGCTTCCCATTTCCACCGCAAAAGCTTTCAGCACTCTCTGGAAAAAACTGTCTATAGTACTTACCCTGAACATAGTATAATCGTGGACAAGATGCTTGAGTATAGTATCTGATTGCTTCTTGTCCTCTTCGGAAAGATTCTGGTCCTCCCTTGAAATACCCTTAGCCCTCTCGTACAGCCGATTTATGATCCTGGTCTTCATCTCAAAGGTTGCCTTGTTGGTAAAGGTAACGGCCATGACGAACTTGTAGGCATCCTGATTTCCCCTTTTGAATTCCTCCAGAAGATAGTCAGAGAATTTCTCAGACAGTTTATATGTCTTGCCGCTTCCTGCAGAAGCGTCGTACACCAAAAGCTTGTTATTCATTCTTATTGCTCCTCCTGCAGTACTTGTTGAAGTCACATATGTCGCAATTGTCCTTTACCTTCCGGCAAACCTCCATCACAGAACCGGGAGTCTCCGCTTTTATCCTTATTTCCTTCAGTAAAGATGAGAGCCTTACAGAAAAACCATCCAATTGACTATCAGTTATCCTGATTGTCAGAGGACCGCATTTTTCAATGACCGGCAACTGATATATTGAAAGATAGATATCGGAAGACTTGCCGTATTTCTGTCTATGCAAGAAGGCATATACAAACAGCTGGAACATGATGGAAGAATACTTATCCCGATGTGCCTCGGTCCTGAACATGGATTCTAGCAGAACTTCAAAATCGCTGTCTTCCAGTTCCTTGACCGGAAGATAGTGAGGTTGCGGGTTGCTCTTGAAATGCAATGCATCCAACGTAGCCAGAAGCCCTTTCCTGTCTTCAATTATCAAGAACTTCCCTGTCTTGTAATCACATATCCTGGGAATACCGCCAGCTTCCTCAAGTCTGTCCAGTTTACCTGTAAAGCAGGCGTTGGAAAAGGCCTCTCCCAAATCCACAGGTGCCGGGACCTCATTTCCAAGCAGGTAATATGGAACTTCAGCCTTGGAACAGTCAGCATCCAGGGCTTTGCGGACATAATGTTCAATGCTCTTCTTTATGACAAGATTCTGACCCTCGATCCGCTTGACCCTCATTTCCTTGTCAAAGGCCGCCTGAATGAGTTTATCCAGATAGTCTCCCTCCAATGCCCGTTTCTTAATCCTGGACATAACCTGCCCGTCAACATATAGGGTATTCCCCTTTCCGCCGGAATAATCATCATAGATATGTTCCATACAATAATGGAAGATACTTCCGAACGTACTTGCTTCCACTGCATCTGAAAGATCATCTTCTTTTTTGATTCTCAGCACATTTGAGAAAAAGAACTTTCTTTCGCAATCTATGTAGTTATTTAGGGATGAGGCCGAGAAGAACCTGAGTGCGTCTTTTGTCAGGTTATCTTGCCGAAGGTCAGAGAAGAAATTCCCAAGCAGAAGGCGGTCATCATCTGACAGGACAACAGGTGCTGTCAGAGGTTTGGTTGAAGAAGGTGTCGGGAAATCAAATTTCATCTCATTCAACGGTTCCTCAAAATCATATTTAAGCTGCTTGATGAAACGGCTTTCTTCCTTTGTCCTGAGTTTATCCGTATTAGCGGTGTCATATATCATATAAACTTCTGACGCCCTCTGTATCAGGCGATAGAAATTATACGCCGAAATACTGTTCTCATCTTCATAGGTAGGCATACCGAAGCCTTTGCGCAGAAAATATGGAAGACAGCTGCTCTTTTCTCCACTTGCGGGATATGTTCCTTCGTTGAAAGAAAGGAAAATTACCCTGTCAAAATCCAAAGCCCTGGTTTCCAGGGCACCCATAATCTGAAGTCCCTTCAAGGGCTCACCCCTGAAAGGAACAGATGCAGACCTGACAGCAGACCTGATTACCGAATAAACGCTTCTTTCCTGAGAGAATTTGATACCACTGGCTGAAATACGGTCCAAGATCCCGAGAAAACTATTCAAGAACGATCTCTCTACAGAAGACAAATGAGCTGAAATCCCTTCACATATTCTGCGATAGTAACCGATAATGCCGGAAACAATGTCTGATGACCCGTTTTCAGCATACATATTGTCTTCTGGAGGCAAAAGTTTCAGGATTACGGACAATGGACTATCTGAATCCACCTCAAGTGGAGTATCTCCTGAAAGCTCCCGGGCATCCAGCATATAGAGATTTGAACCCTGGATATGTTCCGTTGCCTTTGAAGCTGCCTGGGGATCGATCTCCTTGAGGTAAGGGTGATTCAGAATTGATAAAAGCACTTCACCGGGAAGAAGCGAAATACCGTCTTTTGAATGTCGGGAACGCAGATGGAGATCAGCCAGGCTGAATACAAGGGAAGCTATTGATGTCGCCTTCAGCGGATATCCCATAGTGACATTGATATCCTCCCGGCCTATCATTTCAAGCAGAGGGAGAAGCAGTGTCTCGTCGGCAACCACCACAGCTGTTTCTATTTCTGCAACA
>CADAOA010000040.1 GCA_902789435.1 uncultured Bacteroidia bacterium
AGAAGTTAAGCCCGTTCACGCCTATGATACTGCTATACCAAGTGGGAAAGTGGGTAGCCGCCAACTTCAAAAAGCCTTCAGAGCAAGCTCTGGAGGCTTTTTCTTTTTCACTGTGACACACTTTTATTTGTCTTTGAGGAGTTCCGGACGGAGTCGCTTGGTACGGTCTATTGCTTGTTCATCAAGCCATTTGGAGATTTTCTCATGGTCTCCGCAAAGAAGTATTTCCGGAACCTTCCAGCCTTTGAAATCTGCAGGGCGGGTGTATACCGGAGGAGAGAGGAGAGAGTTCTGGAAACTGTCGCTGAGAGCGGATGTTTCGTCAGAAAGAGCTCCCGGAAGTAGTCTTACGATAGTGTCGGTAATTGCCGCCGCGGCAATTTCTCCGCCGCTGAGCACATAGTTTCCTATGGAGATTTCCTTTGTGATCAGATGCTCTCTGATTCTCTGGTCAATGCCCTTGTAATGACCGCACAGGATGATGATGTTTTTCATCAGGCTCATCCTGTTGGCCATAGGCTGGTCGAATAGTTCCCCGTCTGGGGACATATAGATTATTTCGTCGTATTTCCTCTGTCTGGTGAGCTTCTTTATAATCTTGTAGACAGGCTCTACCATCATAACCATGCCAGCACTTCCGCCATAGCTGTAATCGTCTGTTTTCTTG
Organism: uncultured Bacteroidia bacterium; assembly: GCA_902789435.1. GTDB lineage: Bacteria > Bacteroidota > Bacteroidia > Bacteroidales > UBA932 > Egerieousia. The sequence continues at coordinate 668 of CADAOA010000040.1, forward strand.
TGCTTTCCTGAAGCATAATCTCTCAAATCGTGGATGAAGATGGAAACGATTCCCTTTTCTTTTGCACGTTTGACTATGGAATAGTCCAGGGGGCTTTCAAGAAGCTGCGGAACGCAGCTGATTATATCTATCCGGAGAGACCCTTTTTTACGGATCTGTCTTTTGGCGGTTTGAGGCATTGGCTGTTTCATTTTCTTGCAGATACAAAGATAGCGTTTTGAGAGCTATGTATTGCAATTTTTAGTATATTTGTCATCCATCAAATTTTTAATATAGACCCCATGGAAGAGAACACCACCGCTTTGAACGATCAGCAGGAAGTTGAGGCAAAGCAGGAATTGACACAGGCCGGTTCCCAGGAACCTGACCTTGAGAATCTGAAAGTTGAAGAAGGAGAGATTGACTTGGCAGACAAGTCTTTGAATGAGATTCTTTCTTTGTTCGGCCAGATGATCGATGAAGGAGAACAGCAGAAACTGTACAAATATGCAGAGCCCATAAAGGCCGCATTCTACAAAGTTTTGCGCAAGGAGAAGATTGCTTCAGGCAATTTTGTGGAAGTTGGCAAGGAGCCGCAGGATAATCCTTTTGAAGAGGTGGAGAAAGCTTTCAAGGATATGTATGCCCGCTACAAGTCTTCAAGGGCTAATTTCAATCAGGAACTTCAGGCTCATAAGGAAGAGAATCTTGCTGAGAAACAGGCTATCATAGATGCTATCAATGGCCTTATGGAAAAGGCGGAGGATATGAATCACACCATGCCTGCCTTCCGTGAGCTTCAGGCAAGATGGAAGGCTGCCGGAAATGTTCCTCAGGAGAAAGCCCGCGAAATCTGGGACCAGTATAACCGCTCAGTAGAGAGATTCTACGATTTCCTCAAGATAAACAAGGAGTTCCGCGATCTGGACTTCAAGAAGAACCTCGAACTCAAGACCGACCTTTGCCAGAAGGCTGAACTTCTGGTTGAGGACAAGGATCCAGTAAGAGCATTTAACGAACTGCAGAAACTCCATGAGGAGTGGAAGGAAATCGGTCCGGTTTCCAAGGAGCAGAGAGAGGAAATCTGGGAGAGATTCAAGACTGCTACATCCAAGATTAACAAGAGGCATCAGGACTTTTTCACCAACCTCAAGGAGGAGCAGAAAGCCAATCTCAAGGCTAAGACAGAACTCTGCGAACTTGCAGAGGAAATAGCTAACAATCAGGCAGTTGAGTCGAATCAGTGGAATTCTCTTTCTAAGAAAATGGAGAATCTTCAGGCTAGGTGGAAATCCATCGGTTTCGCTTCCAAGAAGGATAACCAGAAGATTTACGAAAGATTCCGTGCAGCCTGCGACAAGTTCTACAATTCCAAGAGGGAATTCTATTCCAAGTTCAAGGATGTGATGCAGGAGAATCTCCGCAAGAAAGAGGATCTTTGCGAGCAGGCAGAGAAAATCAAGGACAGCGAGGATTGGAAGAAGGCTACAGACCAGCTGATCAATCTCCAGAATGTATGGAAGACAATTGGTCCGGTTGCCCGCAAACAGTCAGATGCAGTCTGGAAGAGATTCCGCGCAGCATGTGACGAGTTCTTTGCAAGGAAGGCAAAGCATTTCGGAGACGAGGGTGAGAAATTTGAGGAGAATCTCAAGGCAAAGAAGGCTGTTATCGAGGAGATTAAGGCTTATCAGCCTAAGGGCGGAGATGCTGACAAGGATGCTCTGAACGAGTTCATCTCCAAGTGGAATTCCATCGGATTCGTTCCGTTCAAGGAGAAAGAAAATCTCCAGAAAGAGTATGATGCCGCCCTTAATCTTCACTTTGCCGATATCCGTGACCTTGATGCAGAGAAGAAGATGGGAAGAATCCGCCGTCTGATTTCAGATGCCAAGAATCCAGGAAAGAGTGACCGTGGAATACGTACTGAAAGAGAGAAACTTCTCAACAAGTTCCGTAAGCTGGAAACCGATATCGCAACCCTGGAAAACAATATGGGATTCTTTGCAAAGAGCAAGAATGCGGACAAGCTTATAGAAGATATTAAATCCAAGATCGCTGCCGGTAAGGAAGAGCTTAAGTCTCTGGAGCAGAAGATCAAGATGATTGATAAAGAGTTTTAGAAATGCAGAAGAACACTGTCTTGGGGTTTGTCCTGATCGGACTGATCCTAATAGGTTTCAGTTGGTATAATTCATATAACTACAAAAAACAGGCGAGAGAGGCCTTTTTGAAGGATTCCCTGGCAAGGGTGGAGGCACTGACCAACCCTAGGATTGCCGATTCTATCAGAGTTGCGGACTCCATCCGCAATGCGGCGCTGGGTATTGTGGAGCCGGCAAAGGCAGACTCTTCCTCTGCACAAGCAGCTCTTCCGGCAGATTCTCTCCAGCAAGAGGCTGCGTTTTTCTCAGACTCTCTTCTCGAGTCAGCAAGAGTTTCGGAAGGGGAACTTTACACTCTTGAAAACGAGAAACTTAAAATAACATTTTCCTCTAAGGGAGCACAGATAAGGGAAGCACTTGTCAAAGAGTATTACACCTATGACAGTTCTGCCCTTTATATGGTCAAGGAGAATTACTCCGAGATGTCCCTCCTGTTTTTCACATCGCAGAGGATAAATACTGCCGAGCTTAATTTCAGCCTCAAGGAGCAGACGGACTCATCCCTTACCTTCAGCCTTCCTTTCTCAGGAGGCTCTTCACTGGATTTTGTCTATACATTGCCGAAAAACAGCTATATGCTGGATTTCAACATCGTGACTAAAAATCTGGCGTCGCAGATGAGCAATAACGCGAGCCTGTTTGACCTGAACTGGAACCTCAGGGTACCGCGGCTGGAGAAGGGCTTTGACAATGAGAAGAACTATTCTACAGTAAACTACAAGTTCCCGGATGACAAGTCTGTGGAGGATCTGGGAATGAGGAAGAACGATAGCGAGAAAAAGATTCCTACAAAGGTTTCCTGGTTTGCTTTCCACCAGCAGTTCTTCTCAGCGATAATGCTCTGCGATGACAGTTTTTCTTCCGGAAATCTGGCATATAAGTTCCTTGCTCCTGATAATCCTGAAAAAGCTTTGTTCGACTGCAGTGCATCCATGCAGATGGATTACGGCAGGGGAGAAGATGTGAACATTCCTCTTCACCTGTATATAGGTCCTAACCTCTACAAGACTCTGAAGAGCTACGGTAACGGATTCGAGAAGATAATCCCGATGGGCGGAAGTATCATCGGATGGATAAACAGGGTAGTGATAATCAATACTTTTGATTTCCTGCGCCGTTTCATTTCCAACTATGGAATCATCATCCTGATAATGACCTTGCTGATTAAGCTGGTGCTTTCTCCTCTTACCTACAAGTCTTATCTTTCATCAGCGAAGATGAGGGTTCTCAAGCCTGAAATCGAGAAGATAAACAAGAAATATCCAAGGAAGGAGGATGCTCTCAAGAAACAGCAGGAGACAATGGCCCTATACCGGAAGACGGGCGTTAACATGATGGGAGGATGCCTTCCTATGCTACTTCAGATTCCTATCCTGTTTGCGATGTTCCGATTCTTCCCTGTATCATTCGAGCTCAGGCAGCATCCTTTCCTGTGGGCCGAGGATTTGAGCGGATATGACTCCATACTGGATCTGGGATTCAATATTCCTATGTACGGTAACCACGTGAGCCTCTTCGCCCTCCTTATGGCAATATCGATGTACCTGTTCTCCAAGATGAACATGCAGCAGATGCCGGATACCGGCAGCATGCCTGGTATGAAGGGAATGCAGCTTTATTTCATGCCGATATTCATGCTGGTCCTCTGTAACAATTTCTCCGCTGGACTTAGCTATTACTATATGCTTTCCAACTTCATCTCCATCGGTCAGAACTGGGCGATCCGCAAATATGCCGTTGATGAGGAGAAACTTTATCAGCAGCTTAAGAGCAAGGCTGAAAGCAATAGTGCAAAACCACAGAAAAAATCAAAATGGCGCGAAAGGATGGAGCAGATGATGAAGGAGCAGGAGAGGCTTCAGCGCGAAAGACAAAAGAGAAAATGAGCATTAAGGAAGAATTATCCCAACTGAGAAAAGAACTGGCTCCTTCCGGAGCAAGACTGGCCCTGGTATCCAAATTCCAGAGCAACGAGAAGATAATGGAAGCCTATGAGGCCGGCCAGCGTATATTTGCTGAAAGCCGCCCGCAGGAACTCGAGCAGAAAGCCGCCAGCCTTCCAGACGATATCCAGTGGCATTTCATCGGACATCTCCAGTCCAACAAGATAAAGATGGTGGTTCCGCACGCCAGCCTGATCCATTCCGTGGATTCGGAGAAACTTCTCTATGAGATTGAGGATTACTGCATTAAGAACGGTTGTACAGCCAAGGTCCTTCTAGAAATGCATATTGCCCAGGAGGAAACCAAGCAGGGCTTTTCCATGCAGGAATGTGAAGATCTCCTGGAAAGGATAATGAAGGAACCTCTGAAGTGCGTAACTATCTGCGGTCTTATGGGTATGGCTACCCTTACTGACGACAACATCCAGGTCCAGAAGGAATTCACCCTTCTTTACAGTTTCTTTGCAAGAATGAAACAGCGCCACCTGGAGATGGGTGAGTTCCGCGAACTCTCAATGGGCATGAGCCAGGATTACCTTTATGCTCTGCGATTGGGAAGCACGATAGTCAGGATAGGTACGAAAGTATTCGGGGAAAGGCAGTAAAGTCTCCCTAGATTTCAATGTCACATTCGAACACCAGCGTTGCGGGACCTGTAAGATAGATCTCGCTGAACGACTTTTTCTCAGGGTCGAACAGAGCCTTGACACTGAGATTTCCTCCGCGAGCCTTAAGATTGTAGCTGAAGGCATTGCCTTTAACGGTGTGAGGTTTGATCTTTGAGGCATAAGCTGCTATAGCTGAAGCAGTAGCGCCTGTGCCGCAGGCGAAGGTTTCGGCTTCCACCCCCCTTTCCCAGGTCCTTATCTTTAGGAAAGACGGACATACTTCCACAAAGTTCACATTTGTTCCACCCTCAAAATAATACCTCCAGTATTTGCCCTTGGTTTCGACCGGGTAATTGTCCACATCCTTTACGAATTCCACGTAATGAGGGCTTCCGGTGTCCAGGAACCAGGACTTTCGCCCGAACTTAGGGCAGGTGGCAACGTCGCTCATCTTAAGCTTTACCTTCCACTCCCTGTCTTTCCTGGAAATGATCTCGGCATTGTGATAGCCGTCTATGGCCTCGAATTCCAGTTTCTTGATGCCCAGATAGTCTGCGAATGCGGATATGCATCTTCCGCCGTTTCCGCACATCGATCCTTCTTTTCCGTCGGCGTTGAAATACCTCATGGAGAAATCGTATTTGCGGCTTTTGCCCAGAAGCATCATTCCGTCAGACCCAACTCCGAAACGCCTGTCGCAGAGCCTGTTAATCTGTTTTGTCGTCAGACGGATGTTTCCTTTTCGGTTATCTATGCAGACAAAATCGTTGCCTGCTCCCTGGAATTTGTATACGTGAAGTTTCATATTGTTTATGACTCTTTAAGTTTTCCGTATTCTTCAACCATGGCCTCTGCCACCGCCCTGGATGCTCCTCCGCCTCCGAGAAGCTTATGGACTTCGGCGTAATCGGCTTTCATGGCTTGAATGTATTGCGTGTCTTCAAGCAGTTTGCGGAGCTCCGCGGAAATATTCTCCAAGTTGGCCTCGTGCTGGATGAATTCCTTGAAAATCAACTTATCCAGAATAAGATTAGCCAGGCTTATATATTTTATGCCCTTTATGAGCAGCTTGGCGATTATATAAGAGATCTCGCTGCCGAGATAACTTACCATCTGGGGCACTCCGATGAGGGCTGCCTCAAGGGAAGCTGTTCCGGAATTCACTATTGCCGCCTGCGAATTCTTCATGATAGGGTATGTCTGCCCGTAAACTGCAGGAAGAGAGATTTCAGACGGGTCTATGCCATTCTTGGCGCAATACTTCTTTATGAGTTTGCCGTAGAACTCTTCCGGTATGGAAGGAGCGGCGGCGAGGATGAACTTATAGGAAGGGAATGCCCTAACCGTATCCAGCATGACAGGAAGCTGGTAGGAAATCTCAGTCCGCCGGCTTCCGGCGAGCAGAGCTATGAACTTGTCGTTTGTGGAATAATCATTTCCGGTAATTTCAGACAGGCGGCCCACAAAAGTTTGCCTGTCTTCCTTCATATACTTGTTGCTTTCTATGCTGTCCAACAGAGGATTGCCGCGGTATATGGCATCTATCTGCCACCTGTTTTTGAAATATTCGATCTCGAAAGGGAATATGATGAACAGGCGGTCTACATACTTTTTAAGCCTCTTGCCTCTGCTTTCTTTCCAGGCCCAGATCTTAGGGGCTATATAATAGAAGACCTTGAAACCTCTTTTCTTGGCGAATTTGGCTATCCTGAAATTGAATCCGGGATAATCTATCAGAACCACCACATCGGGATTAAAATCCAGGATATCCTTGTGGCATTTCCTGAAATTGCGGAAAATCTTTCCGATCTTCATCAATACCTCGAAAAAGCCCATTACCGCCGTATCCTTGTAATGGCTCACAAGTTCTCCTCCGGCCTCTTTCATAAGGTCTCCGCCCCAGCACCTTATCTGGCACTGAGGATCAGCCTGTTTCAGCCCTTTAATCAGATTTGAACCGTGAAGATCTCCGGAAGCCTCTCCGGCTATGATGAAGTATTTCATAAGATCAGAATTTCCACAGTTTTTGCAATCGGTTCTTTTCAGCGTAAGAGGTAGAATCCACAAGATGCGGCACAATGGTTATGTAGCCTTTGTCTATAAGGGTATGGTCTCCTTCGAGATCTTCCGCCTTGTCCAGGAACTCTCCGCAAATCCAGTAGAAAGGTTCGCCGTGAGGTGTGGTATAGCTTTCAAATTCATTGATCCACATTCCGTCACCCTGATGGGCGAACTTTATACCCTTGATCTTTTCCAGAGGAATATCGGGGAAGTTGATATTAAGATATACACCTCTGTGAGGTGGATTTGCCAAAAAATTCTCAACGATTTTGTGAAACCATTCCTTGACTGCGGTAAAGTCTGCATCGGGATCGTGAGTGTTCACCGACAGGGCAATGGCCGGAACTTCATAGATTGCTGCCTCGGCGGTGGCTCCCAGGGTTCCTGAATACACGGCTGCGGTGGAGGCGTTGGATCCGTGGTTGATTCCCGAGAACATAAGGTCAGGTTTATTCTCCCTGCTGAAGAATCTGTTCATCGCCATTTTCACACAATCAGCCGGAGTTCCTGTGAAACTATATATGGATATCCTGTTCCCCGATGAAGTCATTCTTTCATCTTCTTGGTTGAGGAACAACGGTTTACCCATACTCAGAGCTGCGCTCATGCCGCTTTGGGCATACTTGGGGGCAACAGCCGTGACATTGCCTATAGTCGCACAAAGGGAAATCAGTGTGTTGAAGCCTTTGGATATGTAAGAATCGTCGTTGGTTATAAGAATTTCCATTTTTTTCTCCATAATGAGACAAAGTTAGATAAAATGCGCAAAAAGTTGTAAATTTGCCAGGTTGAAAATTCAAACATAATAATTACAGATATGAGTAAAATTAAAGTAGGTATCAACGGTTTCGGCCGTATCGGCCGCCTGGTATTCAGGGCCGCTCAGGAAAGGGATGACATTGAGATAGTTGGAATCAACGATCTTCTAGATGTAGATTACATGGCTTACATGCTCAAGTACGATACCATGCACGGACAGTTCAACGGAACCATCGAGGTTGTTGAAGGTGCTTTGGTTGTTAACGGCAAGAAGATCAGGGTTACCGCAGAGATGGATCCTGCAAACCTCAAGTGGAACGAGGTTGGAGCAGAGTATGTAGTAGAGTCAACCGGTCTCTTCCTGACCAGGGAGAAGGCTGAGGCCCACATCAAGGCAGGCGCCAAGAGAGTTGTTATGAGCGCTCCTTCAAAGGATGATACTCCTATGTTCGTATGCGGTGTCAACTCAGACACTTACGCTGGACAGGACATCGTTTCCAACGCATCCTGCACCACCAACTGCCTTGCTCCTGTAGTTAAGGTTCTCAACGACAACTGGGGAATTAAGGAAGGTCTTATGACCACCGTTCACTCAGCAACTGCAACCCAGAAGACCGTAGACGGCCCTTCAAAGAAGGACTGGAGAGGCGGACGTGCAGCCGGAGGAAACATCATTCCTTCATCAACCGGTGCTGCCAAGGCCGTAGGAAAGGTTATTCCTTCACTCAACGGCAAACTTACAGGAATGTCAATGAGAGTTCCTACTCTGGACGTTTCTGTAGTTGACCTTACCGTTAACCTCGAAAAGCCTGCTGCTTACGAGGAGATCTGCGCAGCCATGAAGAAGGCTTCCGAGGGCGAACTCAAGGGAATTCTCGGATACACTGAGGATGCAGTCGTTTCTTCAGACTTCCTCGGCGATAAGCGCACTTCCATCTTTGACGCAAAGGCTGGTATCCAGATCACCCCTACATTCGTAAAGGTGGTTTCCTGGTACGACAACGAGGTTGGTTATTCCAACAAGGTTCTCGACCTTATCAAGGTTATGAGCGCCAAGTAAAATCGCCTGGTGCGAAAGACAAAGGGAGGATGTTTCGGCATATCCTCCCTTTTTTATAACTTTGCAGGACTATATTGTTTGGCAATGCTGCTTAAAAAGAAAATATCAATCGGTTTTGTGATACTGGGTTTCATTCTTCTTCTCAGCAGTCTGATCGCGATATTCGAGTTCATCACGATGAGAAGAACCATAGAAAAGTTCGTAACGGACGATATTATCAGTATCAATACCACTCGACGTCTCCTGGACTTGGCAGATGACTATAACTTCCAATTGCTCAGTACGATGGGAGATTCAACCTATACGGATGTGAATACTATGCCGACCATCGGTGAGGACGATAAGTTCATAGATGCCCTCAAGAGCATCCGTGATAATTTCACCACCGTGGGAGAAAGGGATATGGCAGACTCCATCCGTTACGCATATGTATCCTACGCACATATGCTTGAAGAGGCCAAGGGTGTGTGGAACCTTCCGCGCTACCAGCAGAAGAAGGACTGGTATTTCGAAAGGATGTATCCGGTATATTCCAAGCTGAGGGTTTATATCAAGGACCTTAACATGTCTTCCCAGAAGGCTCTGAAAGAGAACTCTGATCGTCTTTCGGAAGGTTTCTACCGCAGTCTGATGCCGTGCGTGGTTGCCGTGGGAATAGGAATCCTGCTGCTTTTCCTTTTCAACTATTTCCTGAATTTCTATTTCTTCGATCCGGTTATAAAAATCAACAGGGCTCTCCGTAACTACAAGCTGACACGCAAGACCTACGATGTCAACATGGATTCCGATGACGAGATCGAAGAGCTTAACGAGAACGTAAAGGACATTGTAAGGGAACATAAGAACCTTACAAAGAACCAATAATACGTTAGCACAATGAATATCAATTACATATCAAGAAATGTCGGATTGGCGCTGGTATTCAACGCAGCCTTCATGTTCCTGAGCGTACTGGTATCTTTGTGCTATGGAATGGATGGTTCCTTTTCTCCTTTGCTGCTTAGCGGGGTAATAACTATTGCCGTAGGAGCTTTCCCTCTGGTTTTTGTCAGGAAAACGGGAAGCATAACAGTCAAGGAGGGTTTCTTCACAATTGTCTTCACCTGGTTCCTGGTGTGCGTGTTCGGGGCCTTGCCGTATATTCTTTGGGGTGGGGATTTTTCTGTCATAGATGCCTGGTTCGAGAGCGTGAGCGGCTATACTACAACAGGATGCACTTCTCTCAGCGATGTTGAGAGCCTGCCTCACGGCCTGCTCTTCTGGAGAAGCAGCACCCATTATCTGGGAGGCTTGGGAGTCGTTGTCTTCATGATACTCGTGCTTCCTTACGCCAGAGCCACTTTCGGTCTGAGACTCAGTTCAATGGAGATGGGATCCCTCTCCAAGCAGAACTATAAGTTCAAGGTTGCGGAGACGGCCAAGATAATCATTACGGTTTATGTGGCTCTTACTCTGTTACAGACAATCTGTCTTGTGTTGGCCGGAATGGGATTTTTCGATGCCCTTAACCACTCGATGAGCATTTCCGCAACCGGTGGTTTCAGCACAAAGAACAATTCGGCTGCGGCATTCAATTCTCCTGCCATCGAGATAATAATGATTGTATTCATGTATCTTTCCGGACTTCATTTCGGACTGATATATCTGTCTTTCAGCCACCGTTCCCTTAAGATTTTCAAAGATCCCGTAATCAAGTTCTACACTTTTGTGCTGATAGGTTCTGTAGCAGTCACGACTTTCAGCCTTCTGGCTGGAGGAACCGAGAAAAATTTCCTTACCGCGTTAAGGCACAGCGCTTTTATGAACGTGTCAGCGGCCAGTACCACGGGATTTGCCAATGCAGATACCCAGCATTGGCCAGTTGCGGCTATTCTGATATTCTTCTATCTGGCATTCCAGGGAGCCTGCAGCGGTTCGACTACAGGAGGTGCCAAGGTAGACCGTATATGCGTTAGTTTCAGTTCATTGAAGGCAAGGCTGAAGCGTCAGCTCCATATGAACGCCGTTATTAAGCCAAGGATGGGAAACAGAGTGCTGGATGCGGATCTTACAGGTGAGACAAACCTCTTCCTGGTGTTCTTCAGCTCCATCATTTTCGTTGGTGCCATATTGCTTTCAGCAACTGGGCTGGACCTGAAGACAGCCGTGACAACCTCACTTGCCTGCACCGCGAACACCGGTCTTACCTTCAGCAGTTTAAGCTCTTTCGGCAATTATGAGAGCTTCCCTGTCGTGAGCAAGATTATCTTTACGATAGAGATGTTCCTTGGTCGTCTTGAAATCTATCCTGTACTGGCATTCCTTGTAATCAAAAGGTGGAAGTGATGGGAATGGCTGAGTTTCTCTCCGGCAAAATGGAGGAAAGGCTTGCCATGGAGCCTACCTGTGGGCAGAAGGAATTATTCTTCAAACTCGGACAATTTCTGACCGGTAATGCTGATGAACGTTTTCTGATGATGGTTTCCGGCTATGCCGGCACCGGAAAGACTTCTGCGATAGCTGCATGCATTTCCGTTCTCAAGACCCTGGGAATGAAATATGTGCTCCTGGCACCAACAGGACGCTCGGCTAAGGTTCTGGCCGGTTTCACTGGAGAGAAGGCCAGCACCATACACCGTCATATCTACAGGATGAAATCCCAGAGCGATCCGATGGGAGCTTTCTCCTTGAATTTCAACAAGGCAAAGGATACCGTCTATTTTGTGGACGAGGTTTCCCTGATTTCCACAGGTGACGGTTCCGACTCGATTTTCGGCAGCGGAAATCTACTGGACGACCTGCTGGAGTTTGTCCGGCAGTCGTCTTCCAACCGACTGGTACTCATCGGCGATCCTGCCCAGCTGCCTCCTGTGGGACTGGATGTGAGCCCGGCTCTGGATCTGGACTATATGAAACGTTATTGTCCCAAGATTGATACGGTGATCCTGAGGGATGTAGTCCGTCAGGCTGAAGGCAGCGGGATTCTGGTAAACGCCACATCCTTGAGGCAGCAGATAACGGACGGCGATATCGACCCTCCGTTTTTTGATGTTTCTTCTTTTACGGATATTGCGGCAGTTACAGGGGCAACTCTGATAGAAGACCTCCAGGATGCTGTTTCAAGATACGGGAACGAGGAGGTTGTAGTGCTTTGCAGAAGCAATCAGAGGGCCAATCGCTACAACCTTGGAATAAGGTCCCAGGTGCTTTTCCTGGAAGAAAAGCTCTGCAGGGGAGACCGGCTTATGGTAGTGAAAAACTGCTATAAGTTTGATGGGGGCGACGAGAACTTTGACTTCATCGCCAACGGTGATATGGCAAAACTGGTGAGCATTTCCAACTATCAGGAAAGATATGGCCTTCACTTTGCCGACGCAACTCTGGCTTTCCCCGATTACAACGACTGCGAGGTGGATGCCAAGGTTATACTCGATACACTGGATAGCAAGACAGCCGCTTTGGACAGGGATGCCCAGACCGCCCTTTTTGAAGGAGTCCTTGCTGATTATGAGGGAATAACCCCCAAGAAAAAACGCTTCCAGTGTGTCCGGGAAGATCCTTATTACAATGCTCTCCAGATAAAGTATTCATCAGCGATTACAGGCCACAAGAGCCAGGGCGGCCAGTGGAGGTGCGTTTTCATAGACAACATCCTCTGGAAGGACGAGATTACTATCGACGACAAGAAGTGGCTTTATACCGCCCTTACCCGTGCCCAGGAGATGGTTTATTTAATTAACTTTGACAAGAAATACCTGAAATAACACAAGACATATATGAAAAGAATAATCCTTGCACTTTCTGCACTGCTTGTTTGCTTGAGCGTTTCCGCCCAGAAGAAGAACTTTACTCTGGAGCAGATAGCAAATGACAAATTCCCGAATGTCGAGAAATACTTGTTGCCTCCCGTCTGGGAATCCGGCGATATCCTCCAGGTAAGTACAATGGAATTTGGAGTCCTCAAGCGTGAAAGAAAGTTCTACAATGTGAAGACAGGAGCTTTCGAAGAGAATTACAAACCTCAGGAAAGCCCTCAGGAATCTCAAAACGATATCAGGGAAGACGCCAAAAAAGCCAATAAGCTGATCAAGGGCGACGGAATGATTGCCAATCCTACCTACAGCCCGGATGGCAAACTTATGGCCTTCACCAATAACGGAGATCTTTATGTGTTTGACAAAGAGGGGAACAAGGTAAAGAGAATCACGACCGACGGAAATGCCGTGATTCTCAATGGACGCGCTTCCTGGGTTTACTTTGAGGAAATCCTGGGACGCTCTTCACAGTACAAGGCTTTCTGGTGGAGCCCGGACAGCAGGACAATAGCCTTCTACCGCTTTGACGACAGCCAGGTTCCTATGTTCCCGATCTATGATCCATCCAAGGCCAAGGACCAGATTCTGGAAAGCCATTATCCTATGAGCGGCGAGAAGAATCCTGAGGTAAGGATAGGGTTCGCCGATGTCCAGACGGGAAGTATCGTATGGGCTGACTTCAACGAGAAGGAAGACCAGTACTTTGGCATACCATTCTGGAATTCAGAATCTTCACGCTTTATCGTTCCGTGGATGCCAAGAGTTCAGCAGGATCTGGTATTCTACTCTGTAGACCCTAAGGACGGAAGCAAGGAGTCTATTTACAAGGAGCATCAGGACACCTGGATCGACTGGCCTGAGCAGATGCTCTTCGACCAGAACGGCCTGTATATGGTAAGGGATTTCACCATGTGGGAGCAGATCTACTACCTCTCATTTGACGGAAAGACACAGAAGTGCCTGACAGACGGCC
>CADAOA010000041.1:0-13977 GCA_902789435.1 uncultured Bacteroidia bacterium
CTGCGTTTTCTGCTGTTCCGTTCATACAAGGTAATTCCGTTGCCGTATCTAACTGTACCATGGATGTCCTAAAGCAATTAGAGTGCTATGTTTTTGATTTTTCGATCAACAGGGCATTGCAGCAGATTGCCGACTACATGCTTAAAGACAAGAATTCCGTGGTAAAGCTCGTGGACGGGCTGGAAGAAAGGAATCTGGTGCGCAGGGCCAGCAACCCTAAAGATCGCCGCCAGAACCTGATAGAGGTAACCGAATATGCCATGAGGATAAAGGACAAGGTTACCGATGTCGCTATTGAAGCCGTAGACAAGATAATAAACGGCATAGCAAAGGAGGATCTGCAGTCATTCATCAAGGTCCTCAGCAAGATGGCCGAGAATATGAATAACGATATAGATCTCATGGCCCTGGCGGCCAAGTACCCTACCAACTCCAAAGTAACGGCATAGATGGGAAAGCTTTACGACAGACTGATGAAGGATTACAGGCTCCGGGAGGGTCTGAACGCCTGCATAAACTGCGGTACCTGCACTGCCATCTGCCCGGCTGCGGAGTTCTACCGCTACGATCCTAGACGAATCGTCGATATAGTTCAGCATCAAGATGATGCGCAGATTGAAGAACTGCTCAAGAGCGATACTATCTGGTATTGCGGAGAATGTTTAAGCTGTGTAACCAGATGCCCGAGAAAGAACGCAGCCGGCCTTATAATAATGGCACTCAGAAGTCTTTCCATACAAACCGGGTTCTTTATGGAATCCGAGAAGGGAAGGCAGATGTATCTTTTATGCAAGGACCTCAACCACAACATCCTAAACTATGGCTACTGCATATACGCCAGAGCCTTCAAATACGACGCGCATCTGGAAGCGGGAGTAGTTTGGCAGTGGGTGGAAAAGAATATCGACGAAGTATTTGACCGCCTGGGCGGCAACCTGGACAAGGAAGGTCCAGGCGCAATGAGAAAGATACCACAGAAGGATCTGGATGAACTGAAAAAAATCTACGATATTACCGGAGCTACTGAAATGCTTGAAAATGTGAAGAATGCAGGATTAAAGAAAGCAGAGGAGCTCGGGCTGACAGAAGAAGAGTACTGCCAGAAGATCTACACTGAGTGCAGTCCAAAACATTTCAATCACTAGAAGATGATTTACGAAGGAAAAAAGAAAATCTGGGCCGAGTACCAGAAAGAGATACCGGAAGACCATTATTTCTATGTAAGGAGCTGTATCAGGCAGTCTTTCTTCCCCGCCTCCGAGGCAACTTTCCTGGACATAACCAGAAACAAGCTTGGAAAAGACATATTCGAAACAGAGCACCACACCACCTGCGGAGGAATCGCATACCACTCAGACACCATTCCGCAGGAAACGGTTATGACCATCATAGCCAGGCAGTTTGCCTTGATGCACAAATATGGCTACGAGAACTATGTATGCTCCTGCATCACCTCATTCGGCCTGTACTGCGAAACAATGGAAACCTGGAGAGAGTATCCTGAACTCCAGCAGAAAATCGCGGAGAACCTCTGGAAAAGCTGCCATCTGGAATTTGCTAAGCCAAAGTTCCTGGTCCACGCCAGCGACCTGATATTCAAGTATAGGATGCAGATAGCAGCCAAGAGCAAATACAAGCTGGTGAACAAGAATACCGGAGAACCTCTCAGGGTTGTGGAGCATATCGGGTGCCATTATTCCAAGATGTTCCCTTCCAAAGGCGTGGGAGGTGCCGAATATCCTTACGTACTAGTTGGAATGGTAGAGGCCTGGGGAGGTCAGATCGTTGATTATCCGGAAAGAAGGCATTGCTGCGGATTTGGTTTCCGCCAGTACTTCATCAAGGGGAACAGAGGCTATTCGCTTTCCAACACCCACAAGAAATTCGAGAGTATGGAACCGTTCAAACCGGACATGATAATAACAAACTGCCCTGGATGCCCTTATTTCCTTGATAGATGGCAATATGTAATCGCCGAGACACAGGGCAAAACCTACGGGCAGGACGGGCATGGAATCCCGGTGTTCACATACGAGGAAGTTGCCGGTCTTGTAATGGGTTACGACCCTTGGGACCTGGGGCTGCAGACACATCAGGTAAGCGTGGAACCGCTGTTAGACAAAATCGGAATACCATATGATCCTGCAAAGAAATATCTGGGCAAGAACGGGAAATATCTCGGCGAGCCCCAAAAACCACAATGTCTGAAGTAAAGTTATGAAAAACAACATATTGGTCATAGGAGGCGGACCTGCCGGACTGGAAGCCTCCGCAGTTTTGTCCCGAATGGGATACAATGTGATTCTGGCAGAAAAGGAAAAACGCCTTGGCGGACACCTTGCCAAATGGGACCGCCTGTTCCCTGACCAGACTCCGGCAAAGGAAGTTCTGGACGGGCTGCTGGATGGAATCAAGGATGTAAAATGCTTCACAGAGACAGACGTGAACTCCATAAACCTTCTGGACCGCTCCTTTAACGCCATGCTTTCCAACGGAATAACCATTCTGGCTGATGCCGTGCTTCTGGCCAGCGGATTCGATATGTTCAAGGCCGAAAAGAAGGAAGAATATGGCTACGGCATCTATGATGGGGTGATGACAAACGCTGATATGGAGCAAGTCTTCAGGGAAGGCAAGACCTTCTCCCCTGCCCCAAAAGCCATCGGCTTCGTCCACTGCGTGGGTTCAAGAGACGAAAAAGCCGGCAATCCAGCCTGCTCCAAGGTTTGCTGCGCAACTGCAGTAAAGCAGGCCATAGAGACCAAAGAGCTTTACCCTGAAGCAAATGTTTATTGCTTCTATATGGATCTTAGAATGTTTGGACGCCACTACGAGGACCTTTATCTCAGAGCCCAGAAAGCCGGTATCAGGTTCATCAGGGGAAGAGTGAGTGAGGTTGCTGAAACTTCCGAAGGAAGGCTGCTTGTAAAAGCGGAAGACACTCTCTCCAGCAGGCCTGTTAAAGTTACGTTGGACCGCTTGGTACTGATGGCCGGAATGAGGCCTTCCGAGGCGGGTCACAAAGTGGGCAGACAGCTGAATCTCAGTGTGGAAGAAGACGGCTTCTTCTCTTCAAGGGATGGATTCCTCTCCCTCCAGAAGAGCAAGCTTCCGGGCCTGTTCTACGCTGGAGCCTGCACCGGTCCCAAGACTCTTCCGGACACATTTCACGAGGCCCGCAGCGCCGCTATGGAAATAGACCGGTACATTAAAGAAAACTTCAGGAAATGATAGACTTCGGTTTCAGTTTCAGCCCAAGTTCCAGAATCAACCTGGACAAGGCAGACAAGGAGAAATTCCTCTCTCTGGCGGCCCTTGAGCCGGACGTGCTCAAATGCATGGCCTGCGGCAGCTGCTCAGCCAGCTGCACTGCCGGAGCCTTTGAAGATACCAGCGTAAGGAAGGCCATCCTTTCTCTTCAGAACGGGCTCAGCGATGATGCCGTCAAACTCCTGAATCATTGCATGTTGTGTGGTAAATGCACTATGGTGTGCCCAAGGGGGATCAACACCCGCCACCTGATATTGTCAATCCAAAAAATCTACGGAAAATGATCTATCTTCTGACATCAAACATACTGCAGATATCTCCGGAAGGGATCATCGACCGTTATCCCAACAGCTACAATCATTTTGTACTGCCGTTCGTTATCGGAATAAGCTTCATCCTGGTCTACCTTTTCATAGGTCTTGTCAGGATTCTTTATCATCTGACCGGAGAAGACAGGATCAAGCTTCTAAAGTCTTTATTCAAACCGAAGACAGCCTGGAAGAATATCAAGGATATTTTCTGCGACTGCCTGTTGCACACCAAGATATGGAAGAGGAAACCTCTTCTCGGATACATGCACTCGGCGATCGCCTTCGGATGGTTCCTGCTCATCGTGGTTGGACATATCGAGGTATGGTTGTTTGCGCCAAGACACCTTTCCGGACTGACGGAAGGATCGCTTTACTACCCTATCTTCTACCGATTCTTTATATGGATCAATCCGGCTCATGAAACCCTAAGGGGCTCAGTGTTCTTCTTCATAATGGACTTTCTGCTGCTTTATGTACTAAGCGGTATCGGTCTAGCCATGTTCAAGAGAGTCAGGTCCATAGCCTTGGGAATGAGGCATACTACCAAACCATCCCTGGCTGACCGCGTAGCTTTGTACAGCCTGTGGCTCATCTTTCCTCTGAGGCTTCTGGCAGAAGGATTTACGGCAGACCTCAGCGGTGGCGGATTCCTCACCAGACCTCTAAACTGGGTTTTCAGGGCTTTCTTCGGAAACGAGCTGAATTTCCTTCCTACCTGGTGGGCCTATTCCATCTGCCTTGGACTGTTCTTCCTTGCTATGCCGTTCTCGCGCTATATGCACATCCTGACAGAGCCGCTCCTCATACTTATGAGAAATGCCGGCCTGAAGGTTCGCAAGCCACGCAAGGGATTCGCCGAGGCTGAAATCTACGCCTGTTCAAGCTGCGGACTCTGCCTGGATGCCTGCCCTATGAACGTCCAGAAGAAGAATCTAAAATACTCCTCCGTTTATTTCATACGCTTCTTGCGCAGGCATAACAAGAGGAAAACAAGGGAGATAGCAGACAAGTGCCTGATGTGCGGCAAGTGCTATGCGCTTTGCCCTGTGGGAGTGAACTCCCCTGCCATCAGAAGGGCATTGAGGGAAACACAGAACAATAATATAAAGTGTGATTACTCATATCTGGAGGACGCATCCTCCAAGAGTTCCGCAACCCTGGCTGGAAAAGCCGGCGGAAAGATCCTGTATTTTGCCGGCTGCATGAGTCATCTCACCCCGGTTATCATAAAGTCCGTGGAGACCATACTCAAGGCCAGCGGCCAGGACTACGAGTTCATGGACAGAAACGAGGGTATCTGCTGCGGAAGGCCTTTGATGCTTGCCGGAAGGACGGAAGCCGCTCAAAAGACCATCCAGGCCAACAGCAGGATAATAAGGGAATCAGGATGCACCACACTTTTGGTTTCCTGCCCTATCTGCCTGAAAATCTTCAAGGAAGAATATTCGCTGAATGGCATCGAGGTGATACATTACACACAATTGGTCGACAGGCTCATCAAGGAAGGAAAACTGAAAGTTTCCAAATCCTCCTCAGCGATAGTCTACCACGATCCTTGCGAACTTGGCAGGGGGTGCGGAATATACGAAGAGCCGAGAAACGTCCTCAGTTCCGTCGCCGAGCTGAAAAAAGCCTCCAAGGAAAGGGATGAGAGCATCTGCTGCGGCTATAGCATGGGCACCCTGACCCTGGACGAGAAAGACAAGGCAAAAATCGCCGAGAGTTCTGTAACAAGCCTGATGGCGGAGAATCCTGACGAGATTGTCACCGCCTGCCCTATGTGCTACAGAGCCATCAGAAGCAAGGCGGAAGTTCCTGTCAAGGACTTTGCCGAAATAGTCTGCGAGAATATTGAAAAATAATGATAAAACTAAATGATATGGAAATCAAACCGACTAGCTACCGCCTGGAAAACTGCCTGACCCACAGAGCATTCGATGACACTGGATGGCTTATGGCCGATCCGGAGGACTCACGCCCTTCGCTTGTCAGGGCCATCTATGACAAGAAGCAGATTGACTTCAAGGATCCGTCTTTCGGAATCTACAGGTTCTCCGACTGGCTCCCTGTAAGCCGGGCCCTCAAGGGGTCTTGCGCTCCTGTTACCTACAAAAGCGAACAGCTGGCTAAGAAACTGGGACTGAAGAATCTCTACATAACCTTCAGTGGATGGTGGCCGGAAAAAGGCGCCACTATGCGCACCTGCTCTTTCAAGGAAACCGAGGCTTATTCAGTATGCGGAAGACTGGCTGCAGACAACAAGAGGATTCTGGTTGTAGCTTCTGCCGGCAACACCGCAAGGGCTTTCTCCCAGGTTTGCTCAGACAACAACATCCCCCTGGTGATAGCGATTCCTGAAGACAATCTGGACGCTCTCTGGTTCAAAGACAGGCTGAACGACTGTGTAAAAGTTATCTGCTCCCCGAAGGGAAGCGACTATTTCGATGCGATAGCCCTGGCTGCCAAACTGAACGCATCCCCTCTTTTCATGGAAGAGGGAGGAGCCAAAAACGTGGCCAGAAGAGACGGAATGGGTACCACCGTTTTGTCAGCAGCTCAAGTGATTGGCAGGATTCCTGACGTCTATTTCCAGGCTGTGGGAAGCGGAACCGGTACGATTGCCGCTTACGAAGCCAACCTGAGGCTAAAGGAAGATGGTAGGTTCGGTGACCACATAATGAAACTGATTCCTTCCCAGAACGTTCCGTTCACTCCTATGTATGACGCCTGGAAGGCCGACAGCCGCGCCCTTCTTCCGATGGACGAAAACGAGGGCAGAATCAAGGCTCTGCAGATAAAGGCTCCTGTTCTTAGCAACCGTAAACCGCCTTATTCCATAGCCGGAGGATTGTTCGACGTTCTGAAATGGAGTAACGGAGACTTCCAGAAAGTTACCAACGGAGAACTCACCCAAGCCTGCGAACTGTTCGAGGAGCTTGAAGGCATAGATATCTATTCTGCTGCCGGAGTGGCAGTTATGAGTCTGATCAAAGCCATTAAGGACGGGCAGGTAAATCCGGAGCAGACCATAATGCTGAATGTCACCGGAGGTGGAGAAAAGCGTTTCAAGAAAGAATTCAACTATGTAAACGCAAAGGCAGACCTGGTTCTTTCTCCTGACTGCAGCGCCACTGAAGTCATTGACAAAGTAACTGCTCTCTTCTAGTCTCACGGAGCGAAAACAAAAAAACGGGGCGGATCAAATCCGTCCCGTTTCATTTTTATTACAAAAGAAAACTATTTCTTGCTGGTATCAGACTTACCGCTGTCCTTCTGCTCTTTCTTGTTGTCAGTCTTCTTGTCGGTCTTAGTGTCAGTCTTCTTGTTCTTGGTATCAACCTTCCTGTTCTTGTCAGTTTTAGCCTTCTTCTCAAGGGTCTGAGGCTCTGATACAGAAGCAGTTGAAGCAAGTGCGTAAGTTCCGCCGAACAGGAACAATGCTGCGCACATCATAGCAATGATCTTTTTCATAACAGTGAAGTATTAAGGGTTAATAAATTGTTTACGATTCAAAAGTAAAAAAATAATGCTACGAATGCAAATTTTGCAAAAACCGGGCCTAAACAAAAACGGATGGCTGTTTTAGCCATCCGTCAAACTGTAAGGTCAAAAAGTCAAATTACTTCTTGATGGTCTCAGCAGCGTCCTTTACAGCCTCAACGGCACCCTTAACGGCCTCTGCACCATCCTTTACCTTATTAGCAGCTTCCTCTACCTTGTTAGCCTCAGCCTCAACAGCCTCAGAAGAGGCGTTAACAGTAGAATCAGCCTGAGCGGCAACCTCAGTAGCAACCTCAGTTACCTCAGCAGCAGCCTCGGTAGCCTCAGCAGCAGCCTCCTGTGCAGGAGTGTTGTTCTTGCAAGCTACGAATGCAAGAGCTGCAACAGCGATAAACAATACCTTTTTCATGATCTTGAATTTTAAATGTTATAATGTTCGATTATTTTTTCGTTCATTTCGTGGTGCAAAAGTAAAAACCAAACCGGACCAGTGTTATTTGAAGTCCCGGTTATCAGCACTTTGTAACAAAAATTTAGCAATAACCTCAAAAGAAAGGCCTCTATCCATGGTTTTTATTTCAGATTGGAAGGTTTTTGAATGTGAAATCCTTGTGATTTTGCATATTTTCTTGGAAAACTATTAAGAAATTAAAGAATTTCTCTTATCTTTATGCCCCGAAAACAATAATGAAAAGCATTATCGATTTTTATGAAAATATCGTCTATTGAGGATTTGAAGAAAATCCGTGAAAAAGCGAGTGTTCATCTCAAACCCCGTGAACAGAGCGACCATCAGGACTCTTCTGTATGCTGCGGTCTCAAGAAGGGAACACCGAAAATGCAGATCCTGACCTGCGGAGGAACAGGCTGCAAGGCTTCTGAAAGCCACCATATCGCCGAGAATTTCAAGAAACTTATTGCAGAGAACAATCTTGAAGGCAAGGTTGAAGTTATCACTACAGGCTGCTTCGGTTTCTGTGAAAAAGGCCCTATCGTAAAAATAATACCTGATAATACTTTCTACACAAAGGTTAAGCCTGAGGATGCGGAAGAGATCTTTACCAGCCACATTATCGGCGGAAAGAGAGTTACCCGGCTGCTGTATGTAGATCCGAAACGGAAGACTACAGTATCCGACTCCAAGCACATGGATTTCTACCGCAAGCAGGTAAGAATCGCCTTAAGGAACTGCGGACTGATTGATCCTGAGGACATTGAGGAGTATATTGCTCGCGACGGCTATTTTGCTCTCGCAGACTGTCTGCTCAACCGCAGTCCAAAGGCCGTGGTAGATGAAATCAAGAAGTCCGGCCTGAGAGGAAGAGGCGGCGGAGGATTCCCTACCGGTCTGAAGTGGGAGATTGCTTCCAAGAACCAGTCTAAGGAGAAATACGTGGTCTGCAATGCTGACGAGGGAGACCCTGGAGCATTCATGGACCGCTCCATCATGGAGGGAGACCCTAATTCCATCGTCGAGGCCATGGCTATCTGCGGATATGCAATCGGAGCCACTCACGGCCTGGTTTACATCAGAGCCGAATATCCTCTTGCAGTTGAGCGTCTCAAGATTGCCATCAAGCAGGCAAGGGAGCTCGGTCTCCTTGGAAAGAAGATTCTGGGAACTTCATTCTCATTCGACATCAACATCAGATACGGTGCCGGAGCGTTCGTTTGCGGAGAGGAAACCGCACTGATCCACTCTATGGAAGGCAGAAGAGGAGAACCTACCCTCAAACCGCCATTCCCTGCTGAAAGCGGATACAACGGCAAGCCTACCAACGTCAACAACGTGGAAACCCTTGCCAACATCCCTATTATAATCAATAAGGGAGCAGACTGGTTCTCTTCCATCGGAAGCGACAGGTCCAAGGGAACCAAGGTGTTTGCCCTTGCCGGAAAGATCAACAACGTCGGTCTGATCGAGGTCCCTATGGGAACCACTCTGAGAGAAGTTATCTTTGATATCGGAGGCGGCATCAAGGGAGGAAAGCAGTTCAAGGCCGTTCAGACCGGAGGTCCCTCAGGAGGATGCCTTACAGAGAAGCACCTGGATACCCCTATTGATTTCGACACCCTTACAGCTGCCGGAAGTATGATGGGTTCCGGAGGTATGATTGTAATGGACGAAGACAACTGTATGGTTTCAGTCGCCCGTTTCTACCTGGATTTCATCGTGGGAGAATCCTGCGGTAAATGTACTCCTTGCCGTATCGGAAACAAGAGGATGCTGGAAATCCTGGACAAGATCATAGCCGGAAACGGAACCATGCAGGATCTGGACAAACTCAAGACTCTTGCCGGAGTCATCAAGGACACAGCGCTTTGCGGACTCGGACAGACTTCCCCTAACCCTGTCCTTTCCACCCTTAACAATTTCTACGACGAGTATGTGGAACACGTAAAGGACAAGAAGTGCCGCGCTAAGCAGTGCAAGGCCCTGCTGACATACATGATCAATCCTGAAAAGTGTATCGGCTGCCACGCCTGTGCAGTCGGCTGCCCTGCTGAAGCCATCGAAGGTCTCCCTAGGAAACCTCATGCAATCATTTTCTCAAAGTGCATCAAGTGTGGAATGTGCATGTCCAGATGCAAGTTCAAAGCAGTTTCAGTTATCTAAAACCGCCAACTTATGAAACAGAATATATCACTGATTATTGATAATCATAAAGTAGTTGTTCCTGAGGGCACTACGATACTCGACGCGGCCAAGAGCATAGGAATCGTCATCCCTACCCTTTGCCACATGAACCTCAAGGGAACATGCGCAGACAACCATCCTGCATCCTGCCGCGTATGCGTTGTAGAAGTAAAAGGCAGGAGAAACCTCGCCCCGGCCTGCAGCACCGCCTGCACTGAAGGAATGGAGGTTAAGACCAGCTCCATCAGGGTTATCAGGGCCCGCAAGACCGTCATCGAGCTCATGCTCAGCGACCATCCTAACGAGTGCCTTACCTGCCCTAAGAGTGGAAAATGCGAGCTCCAGGCTGTAACCCAGCATCTTTCCATCAACGAGACTCCGTTTGCCGGAGAACTGTCGCTGAGGAAGAAGGAGATGACAGCTTCCATCATAAGGAATATGGACAAATGCATCTACTGCCGCAGGTGCGAGACTATGTGCAACGTCTATCAAACAGTTGGAGCCCTCGGAGCCGTTGGAAGAGGATTCAACACCACAATAGCTCCTTCTTTCAACAAGATGCTCAAGGATACAGACTGTACATACTGTGGCCAGTGCGTTGCAGTATGCCCTGTAGGCGCCCTTACAGAAAGAACTTATACTGACCAGCTTATAGATGATCTCGAGAATCCTGAAAAGACCGTTATCGTTCAGGTTGCCCCTGCGGTAAGGGTTGCTCTCGGAGAAGAATTCGGCAACGCTCCAGGCAGCATAGTTACCGGCAAGATGGTTGCTGCTCTTAAAGACCTCGGCTTCGATTACGTTTTCGATACCGACTTCTCAGCCGACGCCACCATCATGGAGGAAGGCAGCGAGCTTCTGGAAAGACTTTCCAAATTCCTTAATGGAGACAAGAGCGTTCCAATTCCTCTTATGACTTCCTGCTGCCCGGCTTGGGTTAACTTCTACGAGCACAACTTCCCGGATCTCCTCAAGTATCCGTCAACAGCCCGTTCACCTCAGCAGATGTTCGGAGCCATTGCCAAGAACTACTGGGCAGAGAAGATGAGCATTCCAAGGGAGAAACTTGTAGTAGTTTCCGTAATGCCTTGTCTTGCAAAGAAATTCGAGTGCCAGAGACCGGAATTCTCAACTAACGGTAATCCGGATGTCGACTATTCCATCACCACCAGGGAGCTTGCAACCCTCATCCGCAGGGCAAACATCAACTTCGAGACCCTGCCTCATATGGATTTCGACAATCCTCTCGGAGAAAGCACCGGCGCTGCAGCAATCTTCGGTTCTACCGGAGGCGTGCTGGAAGCAGCTCTCAGAACCGCATACGAGCTCTACACCAAGAAGCCTCTTCCTAAGATAGACTTCGAGGAAGTAAGAGGTATGGACAGCCTCAGGACCGCCACCATCGATTTCGACGGTTTCGCCCTCAATGTTGCAATAGCCTACGGCCTTGGAAACGCCCGCAAGCTTATGGAAGAGATCCGTGCAGGCAAATGCAAGTACCACGTGATTGAAATAATGGCCTGCCCTGGCGGCTGCATCGGCGGCGGCGGACAGCCACTCCATCACGGTGACTTCGAGGTCATAAAGGCCCGTCAGAGAGCAATTTACGAGGAAGACCAGAACATGCCTCTGAGAAAGAGCCACGAAAACAAGAGTATCATTGAGATGTACGAGAAATATTTCGGCAAGCCTCTCAGCGAAAAGGCCCATGCCCTTCTCCACACCCATTACTCAGATAAAACAATTAAGTATTAGCCTAAAACAGAAAAGACATGGCAGAAAAATTATGCAGCTCAGTCGTTGAAAAGATAAAGGCTATCTGTGACAAATTCGGAAACAAGCCTGGCGAGCTTATCAACATACTTCACGAGTCCCAGCACACGGTCGGCTACCTTCCAATGGAGGTACAGGCCATAATCGCCGAGAAACTCAATATCCCTGTCAGCAGGGTTTACGGAGTGGTTACCTTCTACGCATTCTTCACCATGACTCCAAAAGGCAAGCATCCTGTTTCAGTTTGCCTTGGAACCGCTTGTTATGTAAGGGGTTCTGAGAAGATCCTGGAAGAATTCAAGAGAACTCTGGGTATCGATGTGGGTGAAACCACGGAAGACGGAAGATTCTCACTTGACTGCCTCAGATGTGTCGGGGCCTGCGGCCTTGCTCCTGTTGCAATGGTTGGAGAAAAGGTTTACGGCCACCTCAACCCTGCAGACATCAAGAAGATTATACGCGACTTTTCACAAGACTAGATCAGAAGCGGTATCCTATACCCACTGAGAAGTCTATATACTTGAAGGCGATAGTCCCTACCTTTGTACTGAGGCAGACGGACTCTCGCCTTCCTAATGTAAACAGGGCACCTGCTTCTGCAGCTACGCCTGAATAAGAGCGATCTGTTACCCTCATCCAGTCTCCACCTGTATTTTCCCAAAGTAGTTTTCTTGTGCCGTAACCGGCTCCGGCAAGGAGGCTTACGTTTTCAGCCACCCGGAATATTCCGCCGGCTGTAACTCTCATCTTTGTCTTTTCCTGACGTCCGGACACCCAGACCGGATTACCGGCCGAAGTTCCGTCGCTGAGGCAATCCATGCTTGCACTTTTAGACTTGAAATTGCTTAGTGCTGACACATAGCCTCCGAAATTGCCCTTGAGCATACCCAAGCTAAGTCCAAAAGACATGTCCGGAACCGGCGATACCTGGGCAAGGAAAAGGAATCCGGTTTTTCCCAAGTCATAAAGTTTGCACTTATAAGATGTACGGCTGTCAAGCTGAAGGTCCTTGGCCTTTTCCGCTTCAGGAGAATCGGCCGGAACAGCCTTTGTCAGTGAGAGTTCCGCAATTTCATATCCATAGTTATAGCGGCGGCGGATACGGTTGAATCGCCTTATCTGCTCCTCAGTCAATCCTTCCGGACTTCTCTGGAGATTGGAACGTATGCTGCGCACTTCCGCCTGAAGGGACGATACTTCCTGGGAGGATATGGTTTCTCCGCGACGGAGGGCATCTCTGAGCTCAATGAGTCTGTCGCAGACTGTCTCATACCGGTCAAGTGCCCTGTCCCTGGCATCCCGTCTCTGGCCAAAGGCAGAGCAGCAAACCATTATAAGACACATAGTCAGAAGATATCTTGCCATCCGCATCATTTGTCTGTCTCCTTTTCTTCAAACAGTTCAGTTACAGAGTCAAACAAATCGTCCAGGTCCGTCTCGTCTTCAATCTTCTCAATCTTCCCGGCCTTTTCTTCAGTCTTTGCCTTTTCCGCCTGGCTGGATGGGTCCTGTTTCTTTTGGGAGTTTGCATCAGGAGTATGATGCAAAGGTTCTTCTTTGTCCCTTACAACTACCGTTTCCACTGCCTCAGCGGTAGGTTTAACAGGATCCTCGGCGATCGCGGATGGTTCTTTCATACCCCTAAGGTTATACAGCATCAATACCAGAATCACCGCTGCCGCTGCAATAGCTACAGGCAGAATCCAAGACCTTTCCCCGCCATTTTTGAGAACTGCTTCTTTTACGTCTTTTACAGACATATACCTCTCCTTCGGATCCAGACGGCAGCACTTTTTGACCACCTTTCCATATCGCGGAGTAATCTGTTCGATAACCTTGCCCAGAGAATATATATCGCTGAGGACATCTGCCATCTTGCCCTCGCTCAGTTCCGGGGCTGCATAGGACTTTGTCCCTCCCGATATCTTGAGTTCACTCTGGCAATCCTGCAATGAAAGTCCGAAGTCTATGATTTTCACATTATTGCCATTGTGTGTAACTAGTATGTTGGAAGGCTTCAGATCCTGATGCACCATCTGATGGGAATGGATGCAAATCAGTGCATCGCATATTTCCAGTATTATTTTACGGGCAAGTTCAGGATCCTTTCGACTATCGGTCTTTATCTCTTCCAGACTCCTGCCGTCCACCCACTCCATTTCTATGCAGTTTCCCAGTTCAGGATGATTGATGAATGCGTATGTCCGGCAAATATTGCTGTGCTCAATTGATGATCCTATGTCATATTCCTTCTTAAGGAGCCTCTCATAGAGTGGAAGCCCTCTATAGTTGGGCTTCAGCGATTTAAGCACCCGGAACTTCCCGTCACTTTCCACCAGCCACACCTCGGACCATCCGGTCAGGGAACCACCTATCCTTTCAGGTGTTCCCACTCCCCACGTCTCTTTAACGGAAGACACAAACAAAAATCCGGATTCGTCCACCATAGCCCTACTCCTTTACTATTACCTCCGTTCCGTAATC
>CADAOA010000041.1:14019-15912 GCA_902789435.1 uncultured Bacteroidia bacterium
CCGCTTCCGATCCATAGCTTATCAAAATTGGTTGACTGTGGCCATGCCCTCAGATTCAGCTTCTTACATGAACTCACATCCAGCTCGTGCAAGAAGTTTTCATAGCATTCAAGCTCCGTCAAAGCCGTGCAACCTCTTACGTCGAGTATATCAACAACACATCCGTTGCACTTGACAGTCTTCAGGTTTATGCAGTCTCTTAAATCAATATTGTTCATAGCCACGCCCTTGTTGCTGAAGTCAAAAGATGTCAGCTTTTTGCAACCTCTTACATTAAAAGAGACAAAATACAGAACGGCAAAGCTGTCCAATAAGCGTTGGTCAAACACCAGGTTTTCGCAACCGGATGCATCAAAGTATTGGAGACTCCCGTTACCTTCACACTTGAGGGTGGTCAATTTTTTCAAACCGGCTATGTTCAAACTCAAAACGACCTGACAGTAACTGCAGTCGAGGTATTCGAGAGAAGTACATCTTCCAAAATCCTCTTGCCCCATCGTATGGCTGCAGTCTATGTATTTAAGTGCCGCATTATCCTGCACATAAACAGTAAAACATGCATTCGAATGGCAGTCCAGATATTCCAGGGCAGTGTTATCGCTGAAAGAGAACATATTAGCTAT
This sequence comes from uncultured Bacteroidia bacterium, assembly GCA_902789435.1. Classification (GTDB taxonomy): domain Bacteria; phylum Bacteroidota; class Bacteroidia; order Bacteroidales; family UBA932; genus Egerieousia. The sequence continues at coordinate 14,643 of CADAOA010000041.1, forward strand.
ATTATCCAGCATATTTGAACTGCAGTTCAAGTACTTAAGACGGGTGCAGTTCTGCAGGTCGAATGATTCCAGCCTGTTAAACGGGCATATCAGTGTTTCAAGCTTAACATTCTTGCTAAGGTCTAAAGAAGAAACCTCTCCCCTCCGGCTATCATCGTATCCTACAGCTTTAAGGTATTCCAGGTTGGTAAAGTATTCAATGCCTTCAAGAGTTTTTATCTGCAGGTCATAAGTATTGATGTCCAGTCTTGTAATCTTCTCCGCCTCTTCCATGCTGAGCTTGCCGTTCCTGTCTGCATCATACCGGCTGATGATATATGCCTTGAAAGCATCATCCGGAACAGGTATGGAAGCCATCTTACCGGTACGGGCAATGACAGCATCAGACTTGACCTCCACCTGCCCAGCGGTTATATATGCCTGGAATTCATAATCTGTATTGTATTCAAGATCCTTAACTACCAACGAGAATGCCCCATCTGTGATTACCTCTGCCCCCATCTTCCCGCCGTTCATATAGAAGCCCCAGCCATCCACTCCGTCACCTTCGTAAGTGCATCTCAACGTCAAAATATTCTCATCCGCCTCAAAAGACACTTCCTTAATCGTAGGAGCAATCACCGGTTTCTGCTCTGTACGCACCGTTCCTGTATTCGAGTGGATTTCTTCTTCTCCATTTACTATCCAAGCGTAATAGCCGTATTCCGTATCATAGTCCAGATCATCAAATTTCTGTGAAAAACTGCCTTCCCCAGTAGATTCAGCCTTCTGTTTTTTGACTACTTCTCCATCCTTGGTCAGCACAAATCCGCAATTGTCAGTTTCCACCCCGTCATAAGTGCAGGTCAAAGTGATGGAATTCACGTCCGCGTTGGCAGATACACTCACAAATACCTGAGGTGTTATAGGCTTCTTCTCAGTTCTCACATTATCCGTATTCGAGTGGATTTCCTCAGAGCCGTTTGATATCCAGGCATAGTAAGTATAATCTGTTTCATACTCCAGATCCTTGACAGTCAGAGAAAACGCCCCATCGCTCCGGGTACTGGCCTCCTGCCTCTTCACCACTTGTCCTTCCCTGGTAACCACAAATCCGCACATTCCCACTCCCCGACCTTTGTATGTGCAGCTCAACAGCAGGGAATTCTCCTCCGCCTGTGCCGATACACTCACAAACTCCGGCATTCCAAGCCCCTCCAGGCTAGGATCGCCAGAGCAGCCTGTCATCACCCCTGCCACCGAAGATAAAACGGCAACAGCGAGCGCTACA
>CADAOA010000042.1 GCA_902789435.1 uncultured Bacteroidia bacterium
TACCCTCCGGGATCTTTGATTTTCAATGCATTCGCCCTTACACCTTTCAACGACGTAAAGGTTGTGATCCTGGGCCAGGACCCCTATCATAATCCCGGACAGGCTCACGGCCTGAGCTTTTCCGTTCCTGATGGAGTTGCCCTTCCCCCATCGCTGAAGAACATCTACAAGGAAATAGAGTCCGACCTGGGAATCTCGATGCAGGGGAAAAACGGAAACCTTACCGGCTGGGCAAAGCAGGGAGTATTCCTCCTGAACGCCATCCTCACGGTCAGAGCCTACACCGCCGCTTCTCACACCAAAATTGGCTGGACAACTTTCACAGACAGCGTAATCAAAGCTATATCAGACAATAAGGAAGGAGTAGTCTTTATGCTGTGGGGCAATTTTGCCAGAAGCAAAAAAGCCCTCATCGACACTTCAAAGCATCTTGTCCTGGAAGCCGCTCATCCTTCTCCGCTTGCAGGAGGAGCTTTCTTCGGCTGCCGCCACTTCTCCAAGTGCAATGATTTTCTTCAGAGCCGCGGCCTCTCCCCTATAGACTGGAGACTGTAGGCAATCCCGTTACTTTTTCTTAAATTTACATTTTGTTAAGTGTAAAAGAGAAAAAGACATGCGTACAGCAATATTCCCGGGATCGTTCGATCCTTTTACCGCCGGCCATCTGGATGTTTTGGATTCGGCTCTGAAACTATTTGACAAAGTGATAGTTGCAGTCGGATACAACAGCAACAAGACAACCGGTTTCTTTCCTGTGGACATCAGGATCAAGATTATCAAGGACGCCATAAAGCCTTACGGAGAGAGAGTGGACGTGTGCTGCTACAAGCAGCTGACCATAGACCTTTGCCACAAGCTCGGCGTTAACTTCATAGTCAGAGGCTTGAGAACCACCACAGACTTTGAGTTTGAAGGCGTTATAGCCCAGGCCAACAGGGTGCTCGACCCGGATGTGGTCACCGTTTACGTCCAGGCCAGCCATGAATACTCCTTCATCTCCTCCACCGTTGTCAGAGACCTTCTCATCCACAACGGCGACGCCACTCCTTTCATGCCCACCGGAGTTGACATAAAGAAATACATCAAGGCCAAGAAAGAACTCAAGAAATAGTGCCAGACAAGAAAAACACATCGGCTTATTCACTTAAAGGACTGGCCATTGCAGCCCTATGCCTGGTTCTTTCCTGCCTTACGGCCTTCTCCCAGACCCCATCTGGAACATACAAGGTCACAGTCAATCTAAACGGATACGGAAACGGTATAGTTCCAGGAAACCGCCTCTACCTGAAGAAGGCTAATTGGGATAATCCTGGAGGAACTGTAATAGATTCGGCAACCGTAAGCAAAAAGATGAAGGCGGTTTTTGCCGGACTTGTGTTCCCGTCCCAAATCAGCGTCAAGCACAGCAGTCTCTTCACTGCCGGTCAATATTACGTGACAAGTAATGATGAAAAACTGCTAGGCTTCCTTTATTCTCCAATGGATGGCGGAGATTTCAAGGAAACCTTCTCATTTCGGCAGGACGCCTGGAAAAACAGCAGCTCAAGGAAAAGAGGAAGGGAGAATGAAATCTTTCTTCAGGCAGACAATCAGCCAGCCACATATAATGGCCTGCTGCTCCAGGCTCAGAAACTGGCGAGCGGCAGTCTCGTGGAAATCTACCTGAAATTCTTGTGCAAGTCTCTGTCTTCAAGTGACAACAGCCAGTTACCGGACATCGCGGACGAGAGGCTTTATTACACAGAATTCGGAAAAAAATACATAGATATTTTCCTGGATAAGTTCAAGTTTTCCAAAGAAAGTATCAGGAACATGGCCATAGACTATCTTATGGAAAACCGCTACCTGACAGACCCTGAGATGAGAGCTGCCACGGCAATGGAGTGTTTCAAAAGGTATTCTTCTTCCGTTGTGATGGGATGTGAGGGAAGCGCGGTCTATGCGGCCGAGAAATACATCCTCGGCAACGATGCTGTTTCTGTGAAGGACAAGGCTGAAGCCGCCTGGTTCGTTACCGTTAACAAAGGTACTTTGGTCGGCGCAAAGGCTCCGGATCTAAGGCTGAAGGATAGCTCGGGAGTGGAGAGGAGTATCCGGGAACTGATGGGAGACCACTCCATAATATATTTCTATTCTGACGATTGCTCCCACTGTAAGGTTGAAACTCCAAGGCTTGTTTCATTGATTGATTCCTGGCACGAATTCCCGCTTAGCATCGCTGCCATATATACCGGGACTGATGCCTCAGCATGGAAGGATTATATCCGCAAGAATTTCCAAACCGATAATCCATATATCAACTGGATCCATCTTGCCGATCTTGACAGACAGAGCAATTTCCCTGTGGATTATGGAATTGTAAGCACTCCAAAGATCTTTCTCCTGGACGAGAGCCTGAGGATAAAGGGAAGAGGCATCCTCACCCCTACCCTCAAAGAAATGCTGACTGAGCAAGCCGCGGAAGACAACAAGGCTTATGATTACCTGTCCCAGATTTTCCCTTCCGAGGAGCTGTCTCCTGATGCCGTATTGGATTTGGAAGCAAGGAAAGATGCAGTTGACAAGATTTATGAGGGCGTAAAAACTTCGAAGTCTTTTTCCCGCCTTATGAGACAAGCTTTCACCTATCTTTTCTTCTCCAACTACCTCCCGAATACCAGGACAGCCCTGTATCTTGGAAAGGAGTATGTGATGAACAAGCCTGACCAATGGGAAGATACGGTGTTTACATCCAGTGTGGCAAGTATTCTGAAGGCTGACAGTATGAATGCCCCTGGAAGCATTGCGGAAAATATCACCCTTTACGATATAGCAGACAATCCGGCAGACCTGCTGGTTGATGACGGGAAGATAAAGGTGCTGTATTTTTACCGCACAGGCTGCGAAGTATGCAAGGAGTCCCTGCCCCAGATAATCAGCTTATGGAAGAAATATGGGAAGAGAATTTCCTTCACCGGTGTATTCGCTGGAGAAAACACTACGGAGTTCAGAAAGTTCGTTTCTTCCAACAATCTGGAATTCAGACAACTTTATACAAGGGGGAAACAGTCTGAACTTGGAAAGATTTATTATATAGAAGCAGTTCCGCTGATTCTGGTCATCGACCGGGACGGAACCGTCATCTTCAAAGGCACCTCAACAGAAAAACTTAACGATATCCTGAAACAAAAACAATAAGATATGCTAACCGGTAAGTATAAGGAATTTTACGAAAAACTCAAGGCTTTCATCCCTAAGGAAAGGATGTTCCACGATCCGCTTACAACTTTGGCATTCGGTACAGACGCATCTTTCTACCGTCTGGTGCCTAAACTGGTGGTAAGGGCTAATTCGTCTCCTGAAGTAAGGCAGATACTGATGGAAGCCCACAAGATGGATATCCCTGTAACCTTCAGGGCAGCAGGAACATCGCTGAGCGGCCAGTCTATTTCAGACTCCGTGCTGATCATATGCACTCACGGCTTCAGGAACTACAGCATTTCCGTAAGGGGAGAGCAGATACGTCTCGCTCCGGGCATAAGAGGTGCTATGGCAAACCGCCTTTTGACCCGTTTCGGGAAAAAGATCGGACCGGACCCGGCATCCATTGACTCGGCGATGATCGGAGGTATAGCAGCCAACAACGCCAGCGGAATGTGCTGCGGAACAAGCCAGAATTCCTACAAGACCATCGCAGATATAAATATCATCCTCCCGGACGGAACCGACCTGGATACAGCGGACATTTCTTCTGTCACACGTTTCAGGAAGACTCACTCACATATAGTTAAAGGACTGGAGGATATCGCCAAGAGAATCGAAGCTGATCCTGTTCTGAAGGAAAGGATCGAACGTAAATACAAGATCAAGAATACGACGGGCTACAGCCTTAACGCCTTTGTGGATTACAAGGATGGAATAGACATACTAAAGCACCTGATCATAGGCAGCGAAGGTACACTTGCCTTCATTTCTTCCATTACCTACAACACGGTGGACGACAATAAGTTCAAGGCACTGGCACTGGTGATTTTCCCTACAATCAGGGAAGCCTGCAGCGCTGTCCAGGTCCTCAAGCAGATGCCCGTCAGTGCAGTGGAACTGATAGACAGGTCCTCCATCCGAAGCGTAGAAAACGCGGACGGGGTTCCTGACTACCTGAAGACTCTGCCGGACGGAGCCTGCGGCTTGCTGGTTGAAATCACGGAAGAGGACAAGCCATCCCTCCAGGGAAAGGTGAAGAGAATCACCGAGGCCCTCTCTCCTTTCGAGACCGTTCTTCCTTTCTCATTTACTATGGATGACAAGGAAAGGGCAACTCTCTGGAAAGTCAGGAAAGAATGCCTTCCGACAGTTGCCGGCATGAGAAAGGCCGGGACAACTGCCATCATAGAAGACATTTGCTTTGAAGTTCCCCGCCTTGCAGAGGCAGTTACAGACCTCAGGGAACTGTTCGACAAAGACGGCTACTCCGATGCCGTGATCTTCGGTCACGCACTTGCCGGAAACCTCCACTTTATGTTCAACCAGGATTTCCAAAGCCCGGAAGAAGTGAGCAAATACGCTCATTTCATGGACGATGTATGCCACTTGGTGGTTGACAAGTACGATGGATCCCTCAAGGCAGAGCACGGAACCGGAAGGAACATGGCCCCGTTCGTTGAACTGGAATGGGGACAGCAGGCTTATGGTCTGATGAAAGAGATCAAACAGCTCATCGACCCTAAGGGAATCCTTAATCCTGGAGTCATCCTCAACGATGATCCACAAGCACATATCAAGAATCTCAAGCCTTGTCCACAGACAAGTCCGGAGATAGACCGGTGCATGGAGTGCGGCTTCTGCGAAAAGAACTGCGTATCCGAAGGACTGACCTTCTCTCCAAGGCAGAGAGTGGTGTCTTTCAGGGAGATGACAAGACTGGAAAAGACAGGGTCGAATCCTGCCGACCTGGCTCTGATGAAGAAGGATTACAAGTATCTGGGAGATGAGACTTGTGCAACGGACAGCCTGTGCGCCGTAGCCTGCCCGGTCAAGGTGGATAACGGAAAACTCACTAAGGAACTCCGCCACCAAAACCACACTCCTAAGCAGGAAGACAGGGCGGCCAGCCTGGCAGCCCACTGGGACAAGGCCGTCTGGGGAATGAGGGCCGCATGGAACATGTCCTATGTAATGCGAAGGACTGTAGGCAAGTCCGTTATGAAACCCCTGGCACAGATTGCACGTTGGAGTACCTGCGGACTTATTCCAAAGTGGAATCCTAGTTTCCCTAAGGGCAACCGAAAGATTTCCAAGGCCATCCTGGAAGGAACCGATTTGTCAAGGATTCCATCGCCGAGCAAGGGAAAGGTCGTTTACTTCCCGAGTTGCCTTACCCGCTCAATGGGTAACAGCAAGGAATACAGGGATGCACTTAGCCTTACAAGCCTTATGGACAAACTTATCCGCAAGGCCGGATACGAGGTGGTATACCCTGCTAACCTGAAGAAGCTCTGCTGCGGAATGGCCTTCTCCAGCAAGGGTTTTGTCAAGGCAGGCAAGATGCTCAGCGACAACCTGCTGGAAGAACTCACAAAGGCTTCAGAAGGAGGCACTTTGCCAATCGTCTGCGATATGACGCCTTGCCTTTACACGATGAAGTCAAATTTCGGAGACAAACTCAATTTATACGAGCCGGCCGAATTCGCAAAGCTCTACCTCATGCCTAACCTTACCATCCGTAAACTGGATAAAAGCGTGGCTATCTTTGCCGTCTGCACATCCAAGAAACTTGGAGTGGACACAACCATCGTGGAGATCGCAAAACAGTGTGCAAGGAAAGTCAAGGTTATGGACACCAATTGCTGCGGATTTGCCGGTGACAAGGGTTTCTTCACTCCAGAACTCAACGACTGGGGCCTCAGAGACTTGAAAAAACAGGTGGAGGGATGCACGGAAGGCTATGCCACCAGCCGTACCTGCGAGGTCGGCCTGAGCGATCACAGCGGAATTGTCTTCAAGAACCTTCTCTACCTCATTGATGAGGCTTCAGAATAATTTGTATATTTGCCTCCCAATTATCCCGGGGGTGTTCTGGTTTTGACATCAGATCAGTTGGTCGGGGTGCGTGCCGAGCGTTGGGAGCCGCGCTCGTTAATCAATGACTTTCAGCCATTAATTGGCAACACTAATGTTAGACTCGCTGCGTAATCGGCTAAGCTGACGGCGCTTAATCCTTGAGGCACAAGGTGCCTCGGACGAGTATCCCGCCAGGTTTTCCGTCTTCTTGGATCTGGCATACGGGGTATCATCTAAAGAAGAATGCGGTGGATGACTCCTTTAAGTCCTCCTAAGTTTTAAAGGATAAGCATTGGACATGCCCGCTCCGGGGCGGGTTCTCTGACGAAAAACAAACCGGAGCTACGCACGTAGAAAACCGGTTGGCGGCCTGATTGGACAGCGGTTCGACTCCGCTCACCTCCACTACTTTATGATATACTGAAGAATCAGTTTGAAGAGTCCTTCTCCAAAACTCAGTATGCCCAGCAGAATAATAACGATTCCTGAAATCTTGTTTATCACGATCAGCTGCTTCAGGCGGAATTTCTTGCGGAATATACTAACCAGAGATGTCAGGAAGAACCACCAAAGTGCGGTTCCAAGGAAAATGGCCAGCAGGAGAACCCTTACCGCACCGGGAGCGGTTTCAAGCGTATAATCAGAGACATCCAGCCTGACCGCTGCCATCATCGCAAAAATCAGGAATATGGATCCAGGATTGGTGATGGTTATGGCCAGAGACTCCAGCATGTCTTTGATCCTGCTGCCGTTCCCCTGTTTCTGCTTAATCTGCTTGACGGGATTGCTGCGGTACACCCTGATTCCGATGGCGGCTATGACAATTCCGCCGAAAAGGAGGACCCAGGCCTTATACTGGTCCAGGAAACTATCTACCATAAACAAGCCCAAAAGGGAAAGGGCAGAGTAGAAAGTATCCGAGATGGAAGCTCCAAGACCTGTGAAAAAGCCCGCGAAACGGCCTTTGCTGATGGTCTTCTGGATACATAGGACTCCCACAGGGCCAAGAGGAATAGACGCCCCTACGCCCACTATCAGTCCCTTAAGGAAAACTTCCAGCATCTCGTTATGCATAACAAGGCGCAAATTTACTATTTTTGAGTGATGAAAAAAAATAGCCTGGGAAAACTTTGGATCCTGAGCCTGATATCAGGACTTTTGCTCGCAGTTCCGTACATTTATCCTCATTGCGGTCTTGTAAGCCTTGTAGCCTTCCTTCCGCTGCTTGCAGCTGAAAGAATCGCCACGGAAAACGGGATCAGGCATTTGGGCCTGTGCTATTACTCAGGATTCCTTCTTTGGAACATCGTTGCAACCTGGTGGATTTGGTATGCCACTCCGGCAGGAACGGTTGCGGCCATAATCCTGAACTCACTTCAGATGGCTGTTGTTTTCCGACTGTTCAGATTCCTCAGGAAAAGATATGCCGGTTTCTTCCCTTACCTTGCCCTTGCCGCCCTTTGGTGTACCTGGGAGCATCTTTACCAGGACTGGCAGGTTACCTGGCCTTGGCTTAACCTGGGCAACAGCTTTGCCCAGAGCATAAAGCATATCCAGTGGTACGAGGTGACCGGATCAACAGCCGGATCATTCTGGATCCTGCTTGCAAACGGTCTGATTTTCAAAACACTTCTAAACATAGCGGAAAGACGCAAGGCAGGATGGTGGGCACTGGGGGCAACGCTTCTGATTGCAGTCCCGATCGTCCTTTCCCACATAAGATACGCTGAATACGGAAAGAAGATTGCCTCCTTCAGTCCGTCATCCGCAAAGGAAGTGGTGATTCTTCAGCCGAACATAGACCCTTACCAGGACAAATTCGGAGGCAAAACCCAGAGACAGCAGGACCAGATCCTCTTAGACCTTGCCAAAGCCAACTTGACTGACTCGACCTTCCTGGCAGTGGCTCCTGAAACGTTCTTCAACCCTTCCAGGACCGCCGGAAACATATTGGAGAACTATCCGGTGGGCAATCCTACCCTGGACAGCATCAGGAGTTTTTCTGCTGGAAACAATGTGAACTTCATATTTGGAGCCGTAACCCAGCTCAATTACCCTGGAGTTGAGAACAAGCCGACACGTTCCGCCAGACCTATGGGCGCCTATTCCTGGTACGACCTGTTCAACACCGCCGTTTTCTCAGGGAGGGATTCCTCTCTAAGTTTCTATCACAAATCCAAGCTGGTGGTAATGGCGGAAACCGTTCCTTACATTGGAAATACAAGCGTTCTGGGCTTTCTCGGGCTGGACCTGGGAGGAGGATTCGGAAACTTCGGAATCCAGAGCTACAGGGGCCTTTTCGTCACCGATGACGGCCACAAAATAGGAAGCGCTGTCTGCTACGAATCCGTATTCCCTAACTTCTTCAGGGAATACATAAAGGATGAAGGGGCTGACCTTATGACCATAATCACCAATGACGGCTGGTGGAAAAACACCAGCGGCCACATCCAGCACCTGCACTACGCATCGCTGAGGGCAATTGAAACAAGAAGGGATATCGCCCGCAGCGCCAATACCGGTACTTCCGCTATTGTTAACCAGAGGGGAGACATTCTCCAGCCTACACCATGGTGGGAGGAATGCGCCATCAGAGGCAGCGTATATCCGAATAAAGAGGAAACCCCGTTTGTAAAGTACGGAGATATCATAGGAATTATATGCTGCTGGATATCAGCGGCATTCTTGCTGATTGGCGTTTTCACCAGAAGGAGAAGGCTATCCTAGGCCTTTCTCTTCGGATAGGCTATTCTAGCGTGATATATTTCCCTGATCTGACGCTTCATGACCGCCTTGATGATATTGAGGTTACGGAAGGTCATGTCTGAACGTATGAGCTGGTTTCCGGAGATTCTCTTGGCCACCACATTGTCTACCAGAGCGGAAATGCTTTCCTCAGAGTATTCCTTCAGGGAACGGGAAGCAGCCTCGACAGCATCGGCGATCATAACCACTACCTCTTCCTTGGAGACAGGCAGGTTGCCCTTGTAGGTAAACATAGCCTTGTTCTGGGGATCTCCGCCCGTATTGCAGTAAACATTGTAGAAATACTCGGTCATGGAATGGCCGTGGTGGGACAGTATGAAATCCTGTACAAGCTGCGGAAGCTTGTTCTTCTGAGCCAAGACGACTCCGTCTTCCACGTGCTTGATTATCAGCTGTGCGCTTTCCATCGGGGACAAGTCTTTGTGCAAATCGACACCTGGTGTCGCATTCTCTATGAATGCCTGAGGGTTGCTCATTTTCCCGATATCGTGGTAAAGGGCGCCGACCCTGGCTATTCTCGGGTTGCCCCCAATTGCAACAACTGCCCTTTCAGCCAGGTTGGCAACCTGAAGAGAGTGCTGGAAAGTTCCGGGAGCCTTGGCCGACAATTCCTCCAGAAGGACGTTTTCGGTGTCTGAAAGATCCTTGAGAGTAGAAATGGAGACCATATAGAACACCTTCTCCATCAGGAAGACGAAAGGATAGGTTATCACCACCAATATGCTGGCTATGAACAGATAAAGATAAATCATACTCTCCAGCGGGAAAATGGTTCCGTCCGCTATGAGTTTGAAACCTATATGGACAATTGCACAGACAATGAATATGTAGATCGTGTTTATGAACTGAAGCCATCCCCTCTCGTACAAAGAGAAAGAAATGAACGCGATGCAACCCGCGGCGGCGGCAATGGTAAATAGCTCCACTCCGTTTTCAGAAATCAAAAGCAGCGGCATCATCGATACAAGATATACCGGAAGCACCACCCTGTTGTAAAGGAAAGCGCTAAGGTAAAGTACGATAACCGCGAACGGTACCAGATAGAGGAATTCCGGGGAAATCTTCCTAACCAGCATTATCACCACAAAATTCAAACATAGGTTGAAGATCACGAAGTTGAACTCGTTCTGGTGCCTGAGCACATCCGGATCCGAGAAATAAACCGCCACATACACCATGATCAGCAGTATGATAATGATCAGAGCATGCCCTAGATGGAGCATCAGAAGATTTCCCGAATAACCCACACTCTTCTGGTATTCTGCCTTGAAAGAATCCAGTATCTCGGCGATCTCCGCAGTGACAGTCTCTCCTTCAGTAACAATATGCTCTCCGGCATAAACCATTCCCTTGGTCGGCGAGATATAGTCAGCAGCCCTGTGATGGAGCTCCTCCGTGGTGTTCTGGTCAAAGGTCAGATTAGGGACCAGAAGCTCGGCGATGCCCATAGCATCGATGAGGGAATCCGGATTGATATGAGGAAGAGCGTATTTGAGGTCAGAGCGCAAAAGCTTCAGTGCCTTGGACGGGGTGTAAAGGTCTTTCTCTATTTCCGGAAGGGCGTTTCTACCCCTCTGGATGAAAACTGTCTTGTCCGTTAATGTCCTTTCCGGCAGGACTCCCATATTGTAAACCTTTACCAAAGACTCGGTTACAGCATCCATAATGGCAACCGGCACGCTGTCGGAAAGACATTTGCCGCTGAAATCGGTAAGCACCTGACTCTTTATCCCCTCATCAGAGCGGAAGTACTGGATCATGGATTCCGCAGCACGGTTCCTTTCTTCGGCAAGTTCCTGCTGGGTCTTAAGCAAAGGAAAATCTATTGGAGAAACCAGTGTCTCGTACAACCATGGAGAGCCTTTCTTGTACTGATACCTGAACTTTCCGTCAACCGGATAGAATATCATCATCACTACCAAGGCTATGCCCAGGACCAGAAAGTTGCTTCTTTTTCCGAACACTCGCCTCAGCTTATAGAAATCGACTTTTTCCATATTCTGCCATTTTCTGCAAAATTACCTAAATTTGTAGAAGTTATGAAAAGAGCTTCAGTATTTTCATTGTTGGCAGCCCTGATACTGCCTTTGGCTTTAGCGTCATTCACCCCTTTCCGGGGTAATCCGCTGGAAAAATCACCCAAGCTCACCTCTTGGTGGAACGAGGCCTGCAACCACAAGTATTACAACGTGGATTTCAGAAAGTTCAAGTTCGTCGATCTCCAGTCCCTTTGCAGCGGACCAGACACCGATTCCCAGCGCAAGGCCGGGAAACTGCTTTCCAGAGTTCCACGCAGCGGAAGAAACCAGAGATGGCTGGCCGCTTTCGACAACAGGGGGCAGTTCTGCGGGCTTGTGAGCGAAAGCATGATTGTCGCCGATGCAGGAGTAAAGCCTAAAAACGGAAAGGAAGTGTACGTGAACATGCTTCTGAACTCAGTACATCTCCCTTCTGCCCTTTATCTGGTGGACAACATCAGTTATTACACAGACAATCGTGGAAGGATCAAGAGGGTTTATTGTCCGGATCTGCACCTTAAATCCAGGGGACGCAACCAGAGCTCCCAGAAATACTCCGTAAGATTCAAGGACGGCGTTTCCGGAGACAACTGCGGACACCTTATCCCCCAGGCACTTGACGGTCCAGCGGAACAGATAAACTTTGTTCCCCAAAGAAGGGACCTCAACGCCGGAGAAATACTCGAACTAGAGAAAAAGGCCATAAACGCCAAGAAAAACGGGCGCAAGGTTTCTTACGAAATACGTATTTTCTACCACGGCAGCGACAAAAGGCCTTATGGATTCGAGAACAACGTCAAGGTCTACAACCAGGACGGAAAACTGATAAACAACTATACCGGTATTTTTGACAACACTCCTAAAAAAAACAGACACTGATATGAATCCACTTCCAGTTATGCCACATTACATGAACCAACTGGCAGAATACACATACAATAACTTCCTGCACAAAGGGTTGGCCCTGGAAAAAACCAGATACACATCCTTGACGGTGACCATAGAAAACGGGAATGCCATCTTCAAGCAGAAGGCTGAGGGCTCCTACGGCAGGAAACATTTCAGCTGCTGGAGAATCTTCAACCTGGCCAAGATGATTCAGGATGAGAGAAAGGACAGCGTAAGTATGCTCAAGGTCAGGATCGAGTTCGACAACGGCCTGGTAACCAAGGTTAAATACACTCTCGTTAATGCAAGACAAGAATAATTTATATCGCGATATAAAATGAAAAGCTTCAAAATAATCCTTCTGGTGACGGCATTTGCCATCTCTACGGTTGCCAGTGCCGCACCTAAATGGAAAGACAAGGGCACAAAAGCCGTTTATGAACTTATCGAGAGGGTAACTCCGGGCTATTCTTCAAGTTTTACCCTCAAACTTGACAGCAACCAGGAACCAGAGTACTATTCATACTCCACTTCAAAAGACAAGATCCTGCTGGAAGGAAATACCACAATTGCGCTCTGTGTCGCCTACTACCAGTATCTTAGGCAGTGCTGCAACGTTAACCTGTCTTTCTGCGGAAGTCACGTGGAACTTCCCGGAAGACTTCCACTTCCGCAAACCGTCAAAGGCCAGATAAACGGCCCGTACCGCTCCTTCTTCAACTATTGCTCGTTCAGTTACACCGCAGCCTGGTGGACCTGGGAAGACTGGCAGTGGACAATAGACTTCCTCGCGATGAACGGAATAAACATGCCGCTTCAGGTAGTCGGCCTGGAAGGCATCTGGTACAATACCCTTCTGAAGATCGGGTACACCGACCTTGAAGCCAGACAGTATCTGTGCGGCCCGGCTTACTTCGCCTGGCAGTGGATGGGAAACATCGAGAGCTTTGCCGGCCCGCTTCCAAAGAGCTGGATAGACAGCCATATAGAACTGGGCAAAAAGGTGATGCAGAGGGAGATAGAACTCGGCATGCATCCTATTCAGCAAGGCTTTGCAGGCAATGTCCCGGCGGCTTTCAAAGACCGCTACCCGAATGCTGTCATCGCGGCAAAGGAAGACTGGTGCGGATTCCCGTCCGTCTATCAGCTTGACCCTACCGACCCTCTGTTCATGGAATTCGGAAAAGTGTTCTTCAACGAAGAGAAGAAACTGTTCGGACTGTACGGATACTATGCATCCGACCCGTTCCACGAAAGCGAACCTATATCAAAGGACAGCACCTATCTGGCAGAGGTGGCACATTCGATCATGGCCCTGAACAAGGCTGTCGACCCTAACTTCAAGTTCTGGATAATGCAGGGCTGGACACCTACAAAGGGCATCGTGACGGCCATCCCTAAGGAATCGCTGATAATCCTCGACCTCGCAGACCCGGATTATACGCCTAGAAAAAACGGGCAGGAAAGGTTCTGGGGTTACAGCTACCTGGCAGGAAACCTCCACAACTTCGGAGGAAGGATCAAACTCCACGGAGACATAAATGCACTTGCCGACAACCAGTACATCAAAGCCAGGCAAGCCGGAGAAAAAGCCATCGGAACCGGAGTGTTTATGGAAGGAATCTGCCAGAACCCTCTCTATTATGACCTGGCTCTGAATATGCCTCTGTACCAGACCAAAAGAAACCTCCTGGAATGGAACTACGAATATGCTGCCGGACGTTACGGCTATACTTCAGACTACACGGAAAGTCTGATAAAACTGCTGATAAAGACAGCCTACAAGAGAGGAACCGACGGCACTGAAAGAAGCTCCGCTGTGGCTGCAAGACCTGCTCTTCACGTCAAGAAATCCGGCCCTAGCGGCAATTTCAGCTTCCCTTACGACAACGACTCGCTGAAGATTGTAATGGATATTGTTCTCGGCCTGGAACCTTACACAGACGGCATCAGGTTCGATGCCGTAGATATCCAGAGGCAGTATATGAGCAACCTGGCATACAAGATTCTGGGCAAGATAGAGGAAGCTTTCAACAGCGGAAACCTCAGCGACTACGACAAGTACACCAAGATGTATCACGACCTTCTCTCGGACCTTGATGAACTGGTTGGAACAAGGCGTGAATACAG
>CADAOA010000043.1 GCA_902789435.1 uncultured Bacteroidia bacterium
TATCGGAGGCGAACATGCTTTCCTTGCGGAAAGTAACGCTATCGGCTATGAATTTGTTGAGGTTGAACATATTTTATGATGATATTATGCACCATACTAAGTTAGCCATAAGCATTTATGAGTATTTCAGAACTAGTCCGTAAATCGCACGGGATACTTATCAGGGTGTGCCTGTAATACCCTTTTCAATGCAAGGGCATAGTTTTGTACTGTGTACATATCTGCCAACTTGGATTTACTAATTTCCTCCATCACTTCTTGAAAAATAGCCTCTGGCATTTCTGTTCCGAAAAGATTCTTGTGCATTGCACTGAATTTTCCCCTAAAATCTATCCGGGAGACTAATTGCCGTAAGATATTATCAGCAACAAATTTAAATACTGCTAATGGGAATACCCCAATCTTTTCTGGATTAATTCCTTTATTCAACTTCGGCACCTCGCATTTGAAATTCATTCCCCACAAAACTTTGTTGTTCTGAGTCGCCTCTTTTCCATTGAAAAGAACAATCATAAATTCGTCAACTATAAGCATAGCTACATTATCTTCACAATCAAAGAGCGCAAAAGTCGGATTGTCTTTTCTATAATTTTTGCAATGAAATAGTGCATAATAAACGTCCAGATCCCTTACATCTTCGGACATTACTGCATTTCTTAACTTTTCCTCGAAAAGATAGTTAAGTCTTACTTCGAACTGCCCTGTAACAGATATTCTCCATATCACACCGTACCAGAAAAGAGCCGCTTCTGCACCAGTTACCTTTGTATTCTCAACTAAAGCCTCATCAAAATGAAGTTGATATATAGCACTGTACTTGTTTTCGTATTTAGAGAAAAGCCTTTCACATTTAGAACAGAACACATTATCCATTGTATCCAGGTTGGTTCGGTCTTCTATCCGACTTTCATCATCAGTGTACACCCTTCGCCTCTCTTCATATACATCTCTACCAAAATAAGACTCAACAACACCACTTGTTCCAATTGAGAAACCTAATTCATGGTCTCGCTCATTGCATCCATCAATAGAATTGATTCGTTTCATTAAGAAACTTGGTATAATGTGAGAGCCTGTTTGGGTTGCATCTCTATTATGACATAGTAGGCATTTACACATATTTAATAAAACACTGATGACAGTACGTTATTCTGGAGTTTCCGCATATTCCCCTCCCTCTGAAACCCATAGCCGAAGAGATGCAGGAATATCTTCTTTTAAAAGCATTGTAGATATAATCTTGTGTACCTCATTCTTGCTGATTATAGTACTTAAAGATAGCCTTTTATAAGTTATATCCGCAAGCTTAGTTTTATTAATACCATCAAGACTCCTGAAGTTCTCGTAATTTGCATTTATCTCTTTACCCATTATATCCCAAAAGCCATACTGATAAAGCATGTTAAAATCAACAGAAACTTCTGGCTTTGTTATTGTCTTGGTTTTAAGACTCTCATGTAAACCTTCGGCAATAAGTTTAATTAAAACTATTTGTCTATATGACAACTTCTTAATCAAAGAGACAGTAAAATATTGATCATCAAAACTCTCATCATGATTGCAAATAATATATCCCCAGTAATTACCGAAAATAAGATCCTTCCTTCTATCAGTTTCAGTCAGAGCCGTGAAAATCAGGAATGACTGAGAATCATATAATGCATCAGCATAAGATTTCAGTCTTGCGGAGGATGATGTATCCCACTGCCCCTTCAGAATACTCTGTTCAACATAATCCCCAGCATAACCAACAATAGTTTCAATCCTATCTACTTGCATTGATTTTACTGAGGATGATTTAAATTTCCCTCTATACTTCTCTAGACAATCCAGGACTGCTTTTCCCGCAAACTTAGCCGAAGATGTGGCTATTTGAGTCAACAAAGGATGGACTCCACATTTTACTAATACAAAAGGAATGAACACATCTAAAGAATAATCGAGAAAATCGCTCTTCTTCATTTTAAGCTAAATATGGATTGTCGTTTAATGCTTTCAATTTGATACAATCGGGGGACTTTACCCATGTTGCTAACCTATCTATCTTAAAAGTTTAATCTAGATTTGTCGCTTTACTCCGGCTCCCATTCCTCCAATGTTTGCTTCTTGAGGGTTATTATTGGAATTCTTTTACCCAACATCATACGAATCACTTTGAATTCACTCATTCAAGCAGCCTCCCCTCGTCTCTGAGCTTAATCTCAATAAGCAAACGATAGAAAGAAACACAGCCATTCAAGAACATCTCACCACGCTTTTTAGTTGAATCATCAACAGGAAGCAGTATCATCTTGAGCCTATTCAATGTGCGATCTAAGTCCTCCGCCTCATCAATGGTTTTCTTTGAAACTTTTTTCCCTTGCATGATTTCATCCGCAAGACGGCGAAATGCATCAGACTTTAAGACTTTAAACACATCTTTGCATGCCTCATAATCCTCAGGCCTCAATCCTGTGAGTTTTTGGATATACTCAGCATAACCCTTCCAGGCTCTCACAAAACTCTCTATAAAACTGATATAATCGTACTGTGTCATTATAGCAAATGATTGTATATCAAACTGAAAAGATCCTATTATACGATTATCCGCAACAGCAACCCACACGCAACGGCGAATGATATACTCAACAGGGTTCCGGCCAGGAAATACTCCGTCTGGTCTTTATATGTTTGTTTCCCGTCTATACTTTTATCTTTATCTCCGAACCTGATAATGGATTTAGCCGTTATCAAAAAGCCGATAACCTCATATCTACCAATAAGCAGGAACGTCAGTATCAGCCAGCGTTCCAAGGTTCCAATGAGTTTTCCCGCATGGAAGAGCGTTGTGTCATCTTCTGGAACAACCATCTTGCAGTATTGCAGTATGTATTTGATCAAAATATTAGCTGGCTTCCAGCAGAAAATTGCAGCATTTGCCACGGCCACCGCTTTCAAAGCCTGATCTGTCATCCACCCCGGACTTGCCCAACCACAACAATCAACACAGATGTTTGCTACAACTATGAGAATTACAATGTGCAAAATCTGGTCTGACACGAACAGGCAGAGAGAATCTTTCTTCACACAAGATTTGATGCCGTCTATTAGCAAATGTGTTGCTCCAATTACAAGAGCTAATGGCCATAAATCAAGGTAACCTATAGCAGCCCAGGATAGAATGGCAATTACAAATGTATGAACATAAAGGAACCAACTGGTAAAATTATTTGCTTTCTTGTCCCTGCTTAAGACATCAGATTGAAAAACAAAGTCACCAACAAAATGAGCTAAAAGTAAATTCAGCATCAAATTACCCCACATATCTCTTAAAATTAATGTTTTCTAGTGTTTCCAATGTTTCTTGAATAAGTCTCCAGTCAGCGTGTTTCGCCCTAATGTTGACCGCCGCCTGGGTAATAGACAACAATTCAGCTATTTTCGTTTCTTTAAACTTTCTCAACTTGTAATATAAAACAGGACACTGCCGCTGAGTAACACTGTTTATTATAACATCCATTAAAGTCAAGTTTCCGGAAATCAAAGCCTTAACATCTCTATTCGTTGAATTCATACCAAAAACCGAATAAAGACCATTTTCTTTTATATAGTCCAAATTGCGTCCGGCGATGTAAATAGCTTCTCCATCCAAAAAATCATTTTGCTTATCTATCAAACGCATTGGGCCAATCCCGATAGAATAACGCGCCCCTGCCTTTTCCATGTTATAGGAAGCATCATGCAATATAGCCCAATTCTTAAGCCATAACTTTATCAAAAGAGCTAAACGGAAAGAAAAGTTGGGATCTTCTATACAGCACTCTATTGTATCCCCCCGAACAACTCGTCCCCAAAAAGAAGGAAATTGTTCACATAAGTCTGGAAACAAGTCTCCATATACTTCCTGACGAAGCTTAAATAATTCCTTGCTTTCCAAAGAAGTAGAATTAACTACATCACATGATATTATTCCATATATCTCTTGCATACCGCAAAGATATAAAAATATTACAAAATTTTCTTATAAAATTAGTTTATTATAAATTTCTATAATAAATATTAATTATAAAAAAAATAAGAAATTATAGCCAGCACAGACAGGCTATTTGAATTTCTCTGAATGGTATTCCGGAACAACTTCCTTCATCAGCTGGACCATGTCCGGGATGTTGACCTGGCGGGCAAGGTTTTCCAGGCGGGCAACCACAAACTGCGAGTACTGATAGTCGTATTCCCTGACTTTTGCGATGCGGATGCGGTTGTGGAAAGAAGGAAGGGTGTTCTCATCGTTGGCAAGAACCTCTTCGTAGAGTTTTTCTCCAGGACGGAGGCCTGAGTATCTGATCTTTATGTCAACGTCAGGAGTGAAGCCGGCAAGGGAGATCATGCGCCGTGCAAGCTGGTCTATCTTCACAGGTTCACCCATGTCAAAGACAAATATCTGGTTGCCGGTACTCATCGTTGCGGCCTCCATCACAAGACGGCAGGCCTCCGGAATAGTCATGAAGAAGCGGGTGATGTCCTTGTGGGTAACCGTTACAGGACCGCCCTTGGCTATCTGCTCGCGGAACCGTGGGATTACGGAACCGTTGGAGCCCAGCACGTTGCCGAAACGGGTGGTCACGAACTTGGTGGCAGGATTGGCGGCACCGTTTGCCGGATGGAATTTGCCGGTATCGATGGCAAGCCCAAGAGACTGCACATAGATCTCCGCCAGACGTTTGGTGCAGCCCATTATGTTGGTCGGGTTGACTGCCTTGTCCGTGGAAATCATAACCATACGCTCAACGTTGTACTCCAGGCATTTGTCGGCTACGTTACGAGTACCATATACATTTACCAGTACAGCCTCGCATGGGTTCTCCTCCATCAGAGGAACGTGCTTGTAGGCGGCAGCGTGGAAGACAACCTGAGGTTTGTAGGTGCGGAACGCATAATCAAGCCTCTGGATCTGGCGTACATCCCCTATAACAGGAACAAAGTCAAGACCTTTGAACTTGTCCTCAAGCTCCAGACGGAGGTTGTGCATAGGAGTTTCGGCATTGTCAAACAGAACAAGCTTCTTCACTCCGAAGGTTGCTAGCTGGCGGACCAGTTCAGAACCAATGGAGCCGGCCGCTCCTGTAACCATAACAATCTTTCCGTGGAAGTAGTTCTTTATTTCTTCCAGGGATATCTGGATCTCCTGGCGTCCGAGCAGGTCCTCCACCTTTATGGCTCTTGGGCGTAGAAGAGACTGTCCCTCAGATACTTCATCAACTTCCGGGATTATCAGTGTCTTTACCTTGTTCTTGATGCAGAACTCGATAAGCCCGTCTGACTCGTGCTGTGCGTCTGTATCCTTGGAGAACAGGATGGAGTCAATGGAGTTGTTCTTGACAATGGCGCTGAGAGCCTTGTCATCATCAAAGTTGAATACAGGCAGCTGATCCAGGAGCATTCTTGCATGGCGGTCAGAACGCTCTATAAAACCTACAATCTTGTAATGCAGAGAGGTCTGCAAGCGTTTTATGACAGCTACACTCTTGTCTGATGTCCCGTAAACCAGCACCCTCTGGCGCTTGGCATCTTCCGTACGTCTCTGGTTTATAGTGTTGTAAACCAGAATCATGGCAATCCTGACTCCTATTAGCAGGAAGAAAGTGATCAAAAAGTCCAGGATAGATACAAAGAGCAGCCAGTTGTAGAAGCCCCCGACCGAAATTATGAACACCACGAGGATAAATACGCCTTTCAGTGCCGATGCCATTCCGAACGGAATGATGTCTCTGGCTCCAAGATGCCTGATTATGATCTTGTAAGTCTTGAATATCAGGAAGAAAGAGAATGAGGCAACTATGGAGGCCAGGAGGTATGTCAGGATCAGGTTGAACGAGCGGAACAAGTCAGGAAAGACCAGCTCCACTCCAAGCAGCACTATGATGGAGGCTACGGTGGAAAGAATCATGTCCAGGGCAAAGATTATCTCTTCTCTGACGAATGTTTCTTTGAACCTGTTTATGTTAAGCTTGTTCAGCATAATATATCTGTTAAGTTCAACGATTGTCTCGTCGCCTGTAACGCTTTTCCAGCACCTCCCAGTTGATGATGCTCCACAAGGCCTTCAGATGGGAGGCTCTGGCATTCTGGTAGTCCAGGTAATAAGCATGCTCCCAAACGTCAAAGGTCAAAATCGGCTTTAGCCCTTTGGTGATTGGATTTCCGGCGCCAGGCTCCTGGGTGATTACAAGAGCACCTTTTCCTAGGTCGCCCCCGCTTTCTTTTTCAGCGGAAGAAAGCCATACCCAGCCACTTCCGAACAGCGAAACTCCTTTGGCGGTGAACTCTTCCATGAAGGCCTCCAGACTCCCCCACTGGGTCTCTATCTGTTTGCTCAGTGATGGGCTTGCGGCTTTTATATTGCCGTCTGAAACCGGAGAGGCAACCGCTTCTTGAGCGCTGTTTTCTAACTGAACAGGCTGGA
The DNA here is from genome assembly GCA_902789435.1 of uncultured Bacteroidia bacterium. Lineage (GTDB taxonomy): Bacteria > Bacteroidota > Bacteroidia > Bacteroidales > UBA932 > Egerieousia. Next base: position 6,443 of record CADAOA010000043.1, read on the forward strand.
ACTGCTCAAAGTAGAGGTTGTGGTTTAGAATCTGGCCAGCATTGTTAAAAATGCCTCCGATAGATGATTTAACAATCTCTTCCAGAGGCATTTTCTCATACTCGGTACCCAGAATTAACTTGTTTAGGTTATCTACATAGCCTTGTAGATGTTTGCCATGGTGAAAACTAATTGTTTTTTCGCTAATTACTGGCTCCAGGGCATTTATTGGGTATGGTAATTCTATGAGGTTAAACATATTTAATCGTTTTCTAAGTTTATTTATTGTAAGTTGATTATTTCTAGGTCTCTATCTTTTCCACCATCTTATGGTTGATGCCTCCTATTGTGAAGGCAGCTATAGTTCCGATGGTTATGACGAATTTGTGGTCTTTCTTAATGCGCTTGATGTTGCCTACAAAGCCTTTGAATGGGCCTTCAGTTACTCTAACACGGTCTCCAAGTTTTATGTCCTTTGGTTCTCCAAGATATGAGATTTCGTGGTCTTCAGTGGTAAGCCAGATGAATGCTTGCATCTGGTCGTCTGGGATAACCGCAGGGATTTTCTGAAGTTGCTTAGTGGTTTCTTTGTCAGTTAGTTCCTTGTCTGCGTATCTTGTATAGTAGGAAAACTCGGACAGGTGGTTGTGTTTGAGAGTCTTGAGGAAGGATTCTGTGCAGTGGATGAACATTAAGGAAGGAACAAGTGGCTTTTTGTAGGTTACAACCGTTAGCTTTTTGTTTGCGATACGGATGATATCACGCTTGGAAGTTAGGTTCTTTGCCATTTGTTCCCCACTATAGGAGACGAGAGTGTTCTTTCCAGGCTTTTGATGGAGGGCTCTGTCCACTTCAGTCATTGCAATGTATGTTTCTACATTACAGGCATTATTTTCATTGTTTCCATAGCCCTCCGCTTCCTTCTGAATCGTTTCCTGCATCTGGAGGAGGCGGTTGTTGAAAACTTTCAACGCGTACCAGTTGGCTATTTTGCTGTTTGTTGGCATTATAAATTGCCTTTATGTTTAAAAATAAACCTTTAACTCCCCGCACTTTGGGGTGTTGCCTCAGTATGCAGGTAGATTCAGAGTCTGTCAGCATTTCTCGTCTGACCGTGGGGTGCTCCTATCCAAGAGCAAGGTCCAAGACTCTTTTTGCTTTTGTTGCGCTTTGTTGCGCTTTGTTGTGCTTTGTTGCGCTTTAGCTTACGCTCTTTCTTGTACTTTTTCTTGTACTTTTTATGCTTAGCTTAAGCCTCAGCCTTCTTGCTATCCTTGTCGGAACCATAATAGCCGTAGTGGCCGTAATGGTAGCCGTACTTGTAACCGTAGCGGTAGCCATAGCGGCCGTTGGAAGCCATCTCGGTACCGTTGAGGATAACAGCAAGGTTGCGGTATTTGCCGCTCTTGTAGTTGTCTTCCAGTTCTGGAAGCATATCCTTGTCAAGCAATCCGGCACGAACCATAAAGATGGTCATATCGGCGCTCTTGTCGATAATCTGGGTATCAGCTACGATATCTACTGGAGGACAGTCGATAAGGATGAAATCGTAATCATTCTTCAGGGTATCGATAGCCTGGGCAAAACGAGCGTCTGCAATAAGCTCGGTCGGGTTAGGCGGTATAGGACCAACTGGGATGTAATCCAGGGTCTTGTACTTGTCGCTCTTGATGATCAGGGACTTAAGGTCATTAGTCTTCTTTGAGAGGTAATTGCTGATACCTGTATGAGGTTTGCCGAAGAAAGAAGACATGGATGCGTGGCGGAGGTCACCGTCCACGATCAGGACCTTCTTGTCTTTGATGGCAAGGGCAACACCGAGGTTAACGGCGGTAAAGCTCTTACCTGAACCAGGGTTGTAGGAAGTGATGGCGATAACCTTGTTGTCTCCGCCTGTCATGAACTCCAGGTTGGTACGGAGAACACGGAAGGCCTCATTTATGACGTTACGGTTGCCAGGCTTGACAACGATAGGATCGTGTTCCTCTTCTTTCTTGCCGATGATCTTATGCCATAGACGTGTGCCCCAACTTGGTCTGCTGAATGCGTATGGAATCTCACCAAGGAATGGTGCCGTAATGGACTTAAGGTCGTCCTTACCGCGAACCTTGTTGTAGAAGGTTTCAATCAAGTAAATGATTGCCAGAGGTATAAGGATACCGAGCATAAGGGCTACAAGGTAGATCATGTTCTTCTTTGGAGCAACTGGAGCAAAGCCGCCGCTTGGGGTATCGATAATTCTGGTGTTGTATGCGGTAAAGGCCTGGTTAAGTTCGTTCTCCTCTCTCTTCTGGAGAAGGAAGAGGTAGATTGCCTGCTTTACGGCCTGCTTTCTCTCAACGCTGAGGAGGTACTTGGCCTGGTTAGGGTTGGCGGATATCCTTGCGGAAGTCTGTGCGCTGGCCCTGTTCAGGGTACCCATCTGGGAGTTGAGGTTGGTAATCTGGTTATCCACGGAAGAAACGATTGCAGTGCGCATACCGTTGAGCTGCTGGTCCATTTCCTTTACCAGAGGGTTTTCTGCACTGGTGGAATTTGCCAGGTTGTTACGGTAGAGAAGTTTCTCGTTGTATTCCTTAATCTGATTCTCAAGACCGGAGCCCTTTCCACCGAGGCTGGCAGGGAGAACCTTGGTCTTATCTTCCTCGTTTGTCAGGTAGTTGCGGATGTACTTGGCCATATAGAGCTCGTTGCCGAGTTCCTGCTGCTGGTTGCGGATCTGTGCGCTCTGCTGCATGTACATTGTTCCGGCAGTTGCAACATCCGGAATCATCTGCTGGCTCTTGTAAGATGAAACATCGCTATCTACGTTGGAAAGCTCGTCCTCAATAACCTCCAGACGATCGTTAATGAACAGGGAAGTACTCCTTGCAATCTGGTTCTTGTCTCTAACCCAGTTCTCGTTGTAAACGCCGATGAGGGTATTGAGGATATCCTCGGCCCTTGGAATGGAACGGTCTTTTACTGTGAGGGTGATAACTCTGGACATCTTGTCAGAGATAGCGGTAGAAAGCTCGGCACGGTAACGTCCGACAGCAGCATAAAGTGTAGATTTCCTTACATTTATCTGCTTTACTTCCGGGTTAGGAGTCTTGGTTCCGATGAGAATGATGTTTCCGATTGGGGAATCAACGCTTATAGTATCTCCTTCGTTCAGAACTCCGTCAGCACTTCCGGAAACCTTTTCCCCATTATATGTGAAGTTTTTCAGTTTGATTTTGCCCTCCGGCTGGAGATTAATCTCAAAGTAAGCGCTCTCCATATCCGTAAGGTCCGGAAGCTGAACGTTGAGAGGAAGGGTGTTGGCATAAAGCACCTGCTCCCTGAATCTCAGTGGTTTGGAATAATCGATATCCAGGTGGAGGCGGCGTACAACCTCCCTCATTGTGCTTCTTGCACCAAAGGCTTTAATCTCATCATAAACGCTGGATTTGCTCTGGAAGAGGCTGAAGTCCGTCATTCCCTCGATACTGGAGGAGAGGGAACGCCTCTGGTTGTCTTCCTTTATCTGCACCTCAGCGGTACGGGAATATTGTGGTTGGAAGCGTACAACGTAAACTATTGCAATGAAAAGGCATACGGCTACGCTGAGCACAAACCATTTCCATCTTCTCAAACATGCATAGACAAGGTCTTTGATGTTTAGGCTGTTTTCCTGTTCTGTGTTGTTCTGTGCCATATTACTTCGTATGGATAATGATGTTGATGATTGTAGCAAACAGAGATGCCAGGCTGATCCAGAAAGCGGTACTTCTTACGTTGTTGCCGTTTACGGTACTCTGCCTCATCTTCACATCGTTAGGTTCTACATAGATTATATCGTCCTGCTTCAGGTAGTAAACAGGAGAGTTGAGAGTGGATTCTGCGCTTGTAAGGTCTACGTTATAGGTTTTCTGAACATCTCCTTCTGTACGGATCACTCTTACGTTCTCGCGGTTACCATAGATTGTAAGGTCTCCTGCCATTGAAAGGGCGTCCAGGATGTTGAGGTTATCCTTGTTAAGAGCGAAGTGGCCCGGGCGGGCAACTTCTCCCATAATGGAGATGCCGAGGTTCATGAACTCAACAGTTACAACAGGGTTGAACACATCGCTGACCAGGTGGTTGTCAAGGAGTACCTTCTTGATCTTAGCAGAAGCCTCGCTGCGGGTAAGGCCTTTGAGATTGATTTTACCAACGATTGGGAAATCAACATCTCCGTTAGGATCAAGGGTGTAGCCGGACATCTGGGCGTTGTTGTATGAGCCCTCTCTAGATGCAGCTCCTAGCCTCTGGGTGATGTAAGGGAGGTTAAGCATTCCTGCGCTTTCCGGATCCTTGGTGTTAACCACGATGGAAACCATATCCCCCGGCTGCAGGCGGATTGTTGCCTGAGGAAGATTGATGGTCTTGTCCTGGCCTGCAGTGTCCTGGAAGTACGCTATCTTGTCCGGAGTAGCGCACGAGAACAGCATAAAAGCCGCCAGCAAGGAGCACACTCCTCTGGCGAATGTTTTTACAAGTTTTCTTCTCATAATATAATTCAATTTTTACTCTATAATTTCTACTTCTACATTGCTTTCTTGAATTGGTACAAAAGTGTAAGTTCTATGCAAAGCATAGACCTACAAATTTACCTATTCTTAGGCAAAGAAAAAAGGGGTTGTTAAGAAAAAGTTAAAATGAACTACTATGAGTTCTGGGAAGCGGCGGATTTCTTGGAGGAAATGAGCTTGTTCTTGACGATAGGCTTAGCCCAGAAACCGATAAGGAGGATGTACAGGACAAAAACGAAAATCAGGCACATACCTGTTCTTAATGAATGGGTTGCGTCGCTGAGAAGGCTCACGAACAAAGGGCCGGCAGCGCCTCCGACTATGGCTGTACACAGGATTCCGGCAAAAGAACCGTGGTGGCGGGTGACGGAATTAAGGGCCAGGGAGAAGATAATCGGGTACATCAGGCTCATGGCAAAACCTACGCAAGGAAGGCAGTAGAGAGCCACATTTGCGTTTTTGGTGGTAAGGGCCACGGCAAGGAGGATGATGGCCAAGGTGCCGCAGATCCTGAGGAGGATCTTGGAGTCTATGAGCTTCAGGAGAAGGAGGCCTACTATGCAGCCAATGAGCATACTGCCCCAGAACCAGGCAACCGCAGAAGCACCAAGGGTATGAGGATCCAGGCCGTGGTAACGCTCAAGGAAGAGGGAAATGTTGTTGGCGATACCCTGCTCTGTGCTCACATAGAAGAAGATACCAAGGGCGAAAAGCCACACCTTGCGCTCCTTGAAAAGCTCGAAATAAGAAGCCTTGCCACCGGACTTCTCGTCTGCCGTGAGGCTGATCTTCGGGAAACGGCAGATAAGTACCAGAACCAGCATCGCAATCAAAATTGCTCCGAAAAGATAATACAATGATACCCAAGGCATTCCCTCAGGAGCAAAACTCATCGGATTGGCAACATAATATGTGTAGACAAGCGGGCTGACAAAGGAAGCGCCGCTGAAAACAACCTGGCTCATATCACCTACGAAAGCATAGTTTTCCTCACCGCCGACAGCCCTCTGGAGAGGGTTGATGACGGTCTGGAGCATGGCCATTCCCAAACCTATGATAAAGCAGGAAGCAAGAAGCACCGGATAGGTATGCAGGAAAGCAAAAAGAAGGCTGCCTACAAGGTTCATGAAAAAGCCCAGGAAGAGCACGGTTTTCTCCCCCCATTTCTCTATCATCAGACCAGCCGGAATACTCATTACGGCATAGGCCAGGAAGAAACTTGTAGGAATGAATCCTGCAAGAGTCAATTTACTGAGACTGAAGCTGTTGATAATATCCGGAATCAGCGGACCCAGGATGTTTGTGACAAAGGAAATCACAAACCAGAATATCATTATTACAACCAGGAAGAATACCCGTCTTGCTCCGGTCGGATGCTGATTTATTGAGCTGCTTGTCATGTCTGATTTTTTTGCTTGTTTTTTGAGCTTATTCTTTTCTTCTTTTCTTCTCTTTTTTTCCTTCTTTCTTCTGCTTTCCTGATTATTCTCCTGCCGTTGTTTTTGATCTATTTAACGGCAAACTGATCGTCTATGGCCTTGGCCTTGGCCTCAACGTCTTCACCAGGGTTGCAACGGAGGTTGAAGTAGAACTTGACCTTAGGCTCAGTGCCTGAAGGTCTGAGAGATACAACGGTGCCATCCTCACTGATGTACTGGAGGACGTTGCTCTTGGCAAGCTTGACCTCAGGGGCGAAATAATCGTTCTTGAGGTAATCTCTGTATTTGATGATTTTGCTGCCTGCGATGTGGGTTGGAGGATTGGTGCGGAAAGTCTCCACGAGGGAGTCGATTTTCTTCTTTCCCTCTATGCCAGGGAAGGTGTAGCTTCTAAGCCAGTCTTTGCGCTCTCCGAACTGCTTGTAAATAGACTGAAGAAGGCCCCATACGGTGGTGTTCCTATCTTTGCACCAGGCAGCGCATTCGCAAATCAATGAGACAGTTATAGGGCTGTCCTTATCTCTTACATACTCCCCTACCGCAAAGCCGAAACTCTCCTCTCCGCCACAGACATATATGCCTTTTCCCTCGTTATGAAGGATGACCTCAGCGATGTTCTTGAAACCGGTCAGGACGTTGTACCATTTAACTCCGAAATGGTCTGCTATGTCGCTCATCAGGTTGGAGGTTACGATGGTCTTTATGATGTAAGGGAAACGATGGTCTAGTGTGGTGGAATTTGAATCGTTTTCTTTTTTGTCAGTGTCTTTTTTCAGGCGGCCCAGATCCTGCCAGCGCTGTAACATATAATAGGTAATGATGCAGTTCATCTGGTTGCCGTTGAGGAGGACGAGATGGTTGTTTTCATCCCTTACGGCAATGCCGCAGCG
>CADAOA010000044.1 GCA_902789435.1 uncultured Bacteroidia bacterium
CAAGTTTTCCCAGGTGGTCGACATCCACAAAGGTGAAATCTTCTTTCTCAGCGTATTCCAGAAGTTTAGCCCCATCATCAGCGGTCAGGAATTCACCCTTGCTGTTAAGAAGCTTGAGGGCGTTCCACTGCCTTGGGTTATGTGAGGCGGTGAGGATGATTCCTCCGTCCGCCTTTTCCAGGATAACGGCCATTTCCGTGGTAGGGGTGGAAGCCAGACCGGCATCCACAACATCCACACCGCAGGCCAGAAGCGTTCCGCAAACAGTATTGCGCAGCATTGTACCGCTAAGGCGGGCATCCCTTCCGACAACAACCTTGCATTTTCTGCCAGGATATAAATTATTCAGGCGGGTGCAGTAGGCCGCAGTGAACTTGACGGCATCTATCGGAGTAAGGGCATCACCAGGTGTTCCCCCGATGGTGCCCCTAATCCCTGAAATCGATTTAATAAGGGTCATGGTTAGTTAAGCATAAGGGCGCCTACAAGTCCCAGAATCGCATAGAATTCAGGAAGAGCGGCGTAGATAAGGGTGTTGGTAAATACATCGTGGCCCTGTGAAACGCCTACGATGCCGTTAGCGCAAACCTTTCCCTGACGGATAGCGGACAGCAGACATACGAGTCCTACGCTGATTCCAACTCCGAAGAGCTTTGCTCCATCTACTGCAAAATCCCTGGACAACCACACCAGGAAAGCCACGAAACCGTAGATACCCTGAGTTGCAGGCAGGGCGGAAAGCACCATGTAGTTTCCTGATTTTTCAGGATTCACTTTGAGTGCGCCTTCTGCTGCATTTCCGGCGATAGTCGTGCCGATGCTGCTTCCTACTCCAGCCAGACCCAACATAAGGCCGAGGCCAAGATAACCAAGAATCACGTTAATCATAATTATTATTTTTAATGTTACTATTTATTTGTTTGTCAATGGTTTATAAGTCTTTCCGCTGCCTTCGTAGCCGCTGTTCTTGAAGAACTCCAGGAAGTTCAGCCTCAGAGGATGGACAAATGCTCCAAGGCAACACATGGCAAGGTTCAGAACATGGCCGAAGACCACAATTATTATGAAGAAGATCCACATTACGCTGAATCCTCCTCCTTCCGGAAGCAACATTCCGCCAAGCTGGTTGAAGGCTGCTCCAAGCATTCCGCCGGCCAGTCCCAGGGCATATAGCCTTATGTAGCTGAGTACATCGCCGAGAAGTCCGGTAACGGTGTTATATGTTTCCCAAAGTCCACTTCCTATATTCTTCAGAGGGTTGCGATGTATGTCATTAAGCAGGAATATGCCAATGGCTGAGACAATTCCCAGGACGATGACAATTATCTTTACCAGGGATTTGTCCAGATTCATTCCAAGGGCAATAGCTCCGATGATCACGCCTCCGACAATCAGCAGAGTCCATCCTATTGTTCCCAGCGAGTTGGCAAAGCCGTTTTTCCTGACAGCATATATAGCCTTGACGGTCATCGCTACACAGATATGCAGGACTCCTATGGCCAGGGCCAGGACCATCTGGGCATCATAACCGGCTATCTTGCCTGTGATCATGAATTTCTTGGCTCCTTCCGGAATCCAGCTCACCTGCGAAATATCTATTCCGAAGAAGGTGTGGAGAAGGAATCCCACTACAAATGTGGCGATGCCAAGAGTCAGCACCAATGGTGCGAACTTGGAAGCCCCCTTTGCCTTTCTGAGAAGTAGAGCAATGATTATAAGGAGAATTCCGTATCCGGCATCTCCCATACACATCGCGAAGAAAAGCATGAAGAATACTGAAATGTAAGGAGTAGGGTCGAACTCGTTATAGGCTGGCCTTCCGTACATATCGGTAAGGACAGCGAACATCCTTGTGTACCAGTTGTTCTTCAAGGCGATAGGAGGATTATCCTCAACCTTGGCGTCTTCTGCCGTCCAATAGACGCCGTCTGAAGTGTTATCCAGGGCGGCGGCGATTACCGCAGCGTTCTCCGCAGGAGCAAATCCGGTCAGAGTATCAATTGTGTTCTCGGCGGCCTTTACGCTGCTCTCCTTGGCAAGGAGGACTTCAGCATCGGCCTTGAGTGATTCAATTCTGTTCTCAACTGCCTCAATGCCTGGAACAAGAGCCTCAAGTTCAGCTTTTTTCTGATTGAGGAGAGATTCTTTTTCAGCGATACGTCTCTGGAGAGAGTCAGCGGATTCCTTAGGAGGATCAACTGTCTTGAATTTGCCCTTAAGCCTTTCTCCGGCTGAAAGGAGGATAACCAGATTTATCTTATCCTGAGTTTGGGATATGATTTCAAGGGCATATTTTTCTTTCAGGGACTCGTCGAATTTCTTTACCGGAAGACTCACGAAACAAGGCGTCAGGCCCAAAGACTTAAGCCTTGATATGGTGTCGCTTCCAAAGGCGCCCCAAGGAAGGGCTGCGCGGTATTCGTCTTCAAGGGCAACGAGTTCCGTCTTTATCTGGCGGCATTCGTTTGCAAGGGAATGACAGCGTGATACTATCTCGTCGGCATTTCCCTCAGGGGAATTTATCAGATTCTCCCCGGAAGCTTCCTTCTTCGCACCCTTGAGCTCCTTGAGAGCAACAGAATAACGTTGGATTTGGTCAAACAGTTTTCTGGAGTCGTCGGTAGCAGGTTTGGATGAACGGGTTATATCCATCAACCCCAGGCTCTTCAGAGTTTCGAGGAAAGCGGGTGTGTCCTCGTGGAATACCACGAAGCTGTATTTTGTCATCTGCTTAATCATTCTCTTCCTCCTCCATCGCGTGACGCTGTTTAACTATCTTCTGGGATGCCTTGGAAAGGTTTTCCTCATCCTCCATATACCTCTTGATCTTGCGGATAGCCTCCAGATAACCCGGAATCTGCACTTTCTCATAGAGGTTCACCTTCTGGGTGGTCTTTTTCCTGGAATAGTCCAGGATCCTCATCTTCTCCCTGTATACCTCAGACTCTATTCCCAGAGTGGCCATCTGTTTTAGGATGGAAACTCCATCGGAATACCACATAGGCTTGTTGAAGAGGTCGAACTCCTTGATGTCGAAGATTATGTCATCAACCGCAGGAGTCTTTATCCCGGCCACTTTAACAGTCTTGAGCTGAACGTCCCTGACGGAAATTAGCCCTCCTTCGAACTCGTTCCACATAGGAGCGACATAATCATAAGACTTTATAGCCTTTTCAAGCTCGTTGTCCAGCTGTTCGCTCCTGGCCTTGGCATTCTTTACCTCCATACGGAGGGCGCTCTCCTTGTTTTTCAGGGTAGGGAGTGCATTCCGCCTGACCTTCAGCTGTTTGTTGAGGTTATTGAGGGATGTCTTGTTATATTGAAACTTTATTGCCATAAAGTTATCTATTCCAGTACTTGTCTACTAGAGACTGCTTGATGCCCAATTCTTCCGGCTTGAAATACTTCTTGAAGAGCATCCATCCGGTATCCAGCATCTCGTCAATCTTTATGTTTACGTCAATCGAAAGCAGTCGGGTAGAGTATTCCTTGGCGTATTCGAGGCAGCGAAGATCGTAATCGCTGAGATCGAAACCGTTCTCCAACTTGGTCTTTGCATTGGCGGCATCGGCGAAGAGCCTTACTCCGGTATTCATCACCTGGCTGTGGTCTTCCCTGGTCTTCTTGTTGATAACGAGCTGTTTGAGTCGCGACAGGCTTCTGAAAGGGTCAACGATGATCTTGCCGGTATCGGTATCTTTTCTCAGATAGAGCTGACCTTCTGTGATGTATCCGGTATTGTCCGGAATAGCATGTGTGATATCTCCGTCGTTCAGGGTGGTGACAGCTATGATGGTGATTGAACCGCCATCCGGGAGCTGCACTGCCTTCTCGTATATCTTGGCAAGGTCTGAATAGAGTGAACCCGGCATTGAATCCTTGGATGGAATCTGGTCCATACGGTTGGAAACGATGCTGAGAGCATCTGCATAAAGCGTCATATCCGTCAGGAGCACAAGCACTTTCTCGTTCTTGTCAACTGCAAAGTACTCCGCTGCGGTAAGTGCCATATCCGGAATCAGCAGACGTTCTACAGGAGGCTGCTCTGTAGTGTTTATGAAGCAGATGATCTTGTCCAGTGCGCCGGCATCCTCGAATTTCTGACGGAAATAGAGGTAGTCGTCATTGGAAAGTCCCATTCCTCCGAGGATAATCTTGTCTACGTCTGCTCTCAGGGCCACGTCTGCCATAACCTGGTTGTAAGGCTGGTCCGGATCGGCGAAGAAAGGAATCTTCTGGCCGGACACAAGTGTATTGTTCAGGTCAATTCCAGCGATTCCGGTAGGAATCAGCTCACTAGGCTGCTTTCTCTTATATGGGTTAACGCTTGGACCACCGATATATCTTCTTTCTCCCTCGATCTTAGGACCACCATCGATAGGCTCTCCGTAAGCATTGAGGAAACGTCCGCTGAGCTGTTCGCCCACATTGAGTGCCGGCGGTTCTCCGAAGAACTCGACCTGGGCGTTTGTAGGAATGCCCTCGGTTCCTGCGAATACCTGGAGGGTCACAAGATCCTTCTTGATCTTGACGACCTGGGCCAGCCTTCCGGCCACCATTGCAAGTTCATCGTTGGATACGTCTGTAGCCCTGAGGGTTACTGTTGCCTTTGTAATGGCTTCCAACTTGGTGTATATTCTTTGAAAAACGTTAGAGGACATTATCTATAGTGTTAAGAAGTTGCTGTTGATAATTATTGAACTGCTCGCTGTGGAACTGGGAGAAGTTCATCTGTCTCATAATGTTGATGAGGTTCTTGAAGAATGAAACGCACTTTTCGAACCTCTCGAACTTGAAGTCCCTGCTGCAGATATCCAGTACAAGGTCCAGCATATACTGCTGTCTGTCCAGAGGAGTCTGGCAGTCAATGTTGTCGAACGCGTCCTGCTGCAGGAGGATGAAGTCCACCAGCTCGCTCTTCCAGTAACGGAGATGGTATTCCATAGGGACACCGTCGTCTCCGAGGATGTTGATCTGGTCATATGCTTCTTTTCCCCTGAGGGTTATATTCTTAGCCTTAAGTACTTTCTCAACCCATCCTTTCTCCATCTTTTCGTTGAAGAATTCTTCCATCTCCGGATACTCCAGATATTTGGAGTAAGAGTCAATAGGGTCGATCGCCGGATAGCGCTTGCTGTCGGCACGGTTCTGGCTGAGTGCGTAAAAACATCTTGCGCACTTCTTGGTTGACTCTGTTACAGGCTCCTTGAGGTTTCCACCGGCTGGGGAAACCGTTCCCAGGAAGGTTACAGAACCGGTCTGACCGTTGTTCAGGACTACGATTCCGGCTCTTGAGTAGAAGTTTGAGATGATGGATGAGAGGTCTACCGGGAATGCGTCCGCACCAGGAAGTTCCTCCATACGGTTACTCATCTCTCGGAGAGCCTGGGCCCATCTGGATGTTGAATCTGCCAGAAGGAGAACCTTAAGTCCCATCGCCCTGTAATACTCACCGATGGTCATTGCCGTGTAAACTGAAGCCTCGCGGGCAGCCACAGGCATATTGGAGGTATTGCAGATGATGGTCGTTCTCTCGATGAGCTTCCTTCCGGTCCTGGAATCAATGAGTTCCGGGAATTCCTTGAAGATTTCCACAACCTCGTTGGCTCTCTCTCCGCAGGCTGCCATTATGATGACATCTGCTTCCGCCTGCTTTGCAATGGCGTGCTGGATAACGGTCTTGCCGCATCCGAATGGACCAGGTATGAATCCAGTTCCGCCTTCAGCGATAGGGTTGAATGTGTCTATGGCACGGACTCCGGTCTCCATAATCCTGTAAGGACGAGGCTTTTCCCTGAATCCGCCGATAGCTACCTTAACTGGCCATTTCTGCTGCATGGTTACTTTTACATCATCACCTTTGGCATCGCTGAGAACGGCTATGGTATCTTCAACTGTGTAGTTTCCAGCCGCTGCGATTTCCTTGACGGTATAATTCCCACTGAAGGAGAACGGAACCATTATCTTGTGAGGCAGCCATCCTTCCTTGACTTCTCCCAGCCAATCAGCAGCCACTACCTTATCTCCCGGCTTGGCGATAGGGGTGAATTCCCACTTCTTCTCCGAATCCAGAGCCGGAGTGTATTCTCCTCTCTGAAGGAAGACTTCCTGCATTGTAGCCAGGTTATCCTGAAGTCCGTCGTAATTGCTTGAAAGAAGGCCAGGTCCCAATGTCACTTCAAGCATCCTGCCCTCAAATTCCACGTTGCATCCGACCTTAAGGCCGCGAGTGCTTTCATATACCTGTACCGATGCGGTGTTTCCATTCACCTTGATGACTTCTGCCATCAGGCGTACTCCGCTTAGGTCTATGAAGCACAATTCATTCTGTGCAACAGGACCGTCAACCTCCACGGTAACGAGGTTTGAAACTATACCGGTTACTTTACCCGTTGTTTTCATCTATGGTGTATTTCAATTTGTTTTTGTCAAAAGTTCCCCTGACTTCGGCCACAAGCTTGCGGAACAGGTGTTTTCCTTCTCCGGCATCCAGTTTGAGCCACCTGGTCACAAGATGACCTTTGGCCAGGAATGCCAATATGCAGTCTATGTTGAAAAAGTCCAGGGTCGTGAATGAATTGATCTTGTCCCATTTGAACTCGTCCAGCCGCTTTTCCTTGGAAACGATATTCTCCTCAGCAAAAAGGGAAGATAGGGCCTGACGGTCAGATGCTTGAAGATCTGCCTCTGTATCAGATGGTTCTACATAGTCTCCATATGGATCTCCAGTAAGTTCTATCTGATATCTTTGTGTGAGTTCCTCTGCCTTTTCAGGAGAATATAGCCTGTGCGCAGCTGAATTGACCATCATGTTCCTGATCTGACGGTCAAGCTTGCTGTAGAGTCTTGTCAGCCGGCTCTGGCTCCTTTGGGCCTTCAGGTAATAATCCCTGTCCAGATTACCGCCCTCGAACAATCTGCAAAAGAAATCAATTGCCTCAATGTCCTTTTCAGAACACTGGGCCACAATCTCTTCCCTGATCTTGGCAAGATTGAAGGAGCGGTCTTCCCCACCTTTTGAAAGTACTGGAAGACTGGCGATTATATAGTGATAATTATTCACCGAAAATAAGTTTTCTAGTTTTAGGCCTTATATACTCGGCGATGATTTTCTCGAAGGAATCATCCGTGAAGTCAATGAAATAGCCGCTGCCTTTCTGGCTGATCCTGAATCCTGCTCCGAGATCCTTGGAGAAATTGACATCCAGCCCTTTTGCAAAGGAGGAGGCTAGTTCACCCTTCAGGAAACCGGAAAGCTTCTCCTTCATTGCCTCTGGCAAAACGAGATCCAGGGAAGTGGCATCCTTGCCTGCTCCAAAAGCAGAAACCACGGTCTTGATAATGCTCTGCATGAACTCTGAAGAAGACAGGGCTTCCTTTACCGGAGTGGAAACGGCTTCCATCTTGACAGCGCTCTCAATATCCTGCTTGATCTGGGAAAGTGCCTGACGGGATGCGGTCTTAATGTCTCCTTCAGCCTTCAGTCGGAGATCGGAGCATTCCTTTTCCGTCTTCTCTTTCATCAGGCGGCACTCTTCGGCGGCAGAAGCAATCATCTTCTCAGACTCTTCCTTTGCACTTTTCAGCAAAGATTCGGCTTCTTGCTTTCCCTTGGCCAAACCCTCGTTGTAGAGCTTTTCTGTCAGTTGTTGCAATTTATCCTGCATATCCTATAATTATTTGCTGTTAAAGCAACAAATTTAATAAAAATCGCGATAAAAAGAAAAAGGATGCCAAACTTAATTGACATCCTTTTCAACCATTACTAAATCCTGCTTAACTGAGGAATCCGAGGAGGATACCTGCAGCAACGGCACTTCCGATTACGCCGGCCACGTTAGGACCCATGGCGTGCATCAGGAGGAAGTTGGTAGGGTCGTATTTCAGACCTTGTACATAAGATACTCTCGCTGAGTCAGGAACAGCAGAAACACCTGAGTTTCCGATAAGCGGATTGAGTTTCTTGCCTTCCTTGAGGAAGAGATTCAGGATCTTGCAGAAGAGAACTCCGGCAAATGTCGCTACGATGAATGAAGCGGCACCGAGGGCGAATATCATGATTGACTTGCCCTGGAGGAACTTGTCTGCCTGAGTTGAACATCCTACGGTGACTCCGATCAGGATAACTACGATATCGTTCAGAGGACCTCTTGCAGTCTCGGCGAGTCTTCTGGTTACTCCGCTCTCCTTGAGCAGATTACCGAAGAACAGCATACCGAGCAGAGGAATTCCTGAAGGAACGATGAAGGCTGTGATCAAGAAGCCCACGATAGGGAAGACAATCTTCTCCTGCTGGGAAACTGGTCTTGGGGCTGCCATTCTGATAAGTCTTTCCTTCTTGGTGGTGAGCAGTCTCATGATAGGTGGCTGGATCACAGGAACCAAAGCCATATATGAGTATGCCGAAACTGAAATAGCACCGATCAGATCCGGAGCTAGCTTACCTGAAAGGAAGATGGCGGTTGGACCGTCAGCACCACCGATGATGCCTATAGCACCAGCCTCGGCAGGAGTGAATCCCAGTGCCAGGGCTCCTGCGTATGCGGCAAAGATACCGAACTGAGCGGCAGCGCCTACAAGCAGAAGCTTAGGGTTGGAGATAAGGGCGGAAAAGTCTGTCATAGCACCGATTCCGAGGAAGATCAGAGGAGGATAGAAACCTCTTCTTACTCCCTGGTAAAGGATGTTGAGAACAGATCCGTCTTCGTAGATTCCAACCTGCATACCAGGGAAGAGAGGGATGTTGCCGATAATCATACCGAATCCGATAGGAATCAGCAGAAGCGGCTCCCAGTCTTTCTTGATTGCAAGGTAAATGAATACCAAACCTATCAGTATCATCACGATATGGCCGAAGGTCGCGTTGGCGAATCCGGTATACTGGATGAACTGCTTAAGGTTGGCTACAAGATTGGATTCCAGAATCATAATCCTAAAATTAACCGATTACAACAAGTACGTCTCCCTCGAGAACGGAATCACTCTTCTTAACCTTGATTTCCTTAACTACACCGTCTGCAGTTGCCTCGATGACATTCTCCATCTTCATGGCCTCAAGAACGATGACTTTGTCGCCCTTCTTAACTGCGTCACCTTCCTTAACTGCAACATCCAGGATAACTCCAGGAAGTGGGGAGGTTACTTTGGTTCCGCCTGCAGATGCAGGAGCAGAAGGAGCTGATGCAGGCTTTGGACCAGCAGCAGGAGCGGCTGCCTGAACAGGAGCTGCGCTTACGTTGGTGATGGTTCCGCCTACTTCTTCGATTTCAACTTTGTACTCGTTTCCGTTGACTTTGATCTTGTATTCTTTCATGGTTGTATGATTTATCTTGTTGTTAGTTTGTTAGATTCTGGGATCCTGTTTAAGTGTAAGGGTTCTGGCTCCCCAAGGAGAGTTACGCAGAAGATCCTTGTTGAAGGTGAGGACATTGCTCTCCACATCGTGGATGCCGCTGTCCACACCGCCCTGATAAAGATGACAGGCAATAGCGATGGCGGCGATGATCTCTTCGTTGATTGTACCGTCAGAAGGGATGGCTGCTGCCTTGGCTGTAGGAGCTGGAGCGTTCTTTGCCGCTTTCTCAGCTTCCTGTTTCTTTATCGCGCGTTTTCCGATAGAACGGAAGATAAGGTAAAGAATTATAAGGCAGAGGAATACAACGCCCATGGCAGTTACTGCCAGGATGCCTCCCCAAGGGTCCATCTTTGCCATTTGCTCGCTCTTGGTCTCTACCTTGGAGGTAACGTTGGTGCTGCCAGGGGTAGGATGGTCAAGAATGGAGAAACCTCCATCCTCAGCGATCTTGCTGTCTATCGAACTTTTCCTTGCAGACTGCTTGCTCCAATTTACAGGCTCATGCTTTCCGGCTCCGTCGACATACCTTCCGAAAGACTGGTCCGGACCGAGCTCAGGAATATCTATCTGATCCAGAAGAGTCTTTCCGTCAGTAGAGTAGAGATAAAGTTTCTTTACCCCGTCCAGGGTGAAGTTCATATGGAAGACACCCTTGCTAGGCTGTCCGTCCGCAAAAAGTATAAAGTATTTCCTGAGGGGAACCTGAGTAGCGGTGTTACCCTTCGGGATCATATACTTTGTAGGATTGGCCTGGTCATCGGTCAGGTAGAAACCAGCAACATCGACCATTCCGAAGGCCGTGTTGAATAGTTCCACCCATCCGCATCTGTCTCCGTTCTCGTCCTGGGCTCCGGTTACATTGTTTACCTGGACCTCGTTGATCCTGATATCAACCGGACTCTGCGCAAAGACTCCACCAGAAAGCAGAAGCAGACAAGCCAATGTGAATACTGAAAATATCTTCTTCATCACTTTCTTGTTTAGAGTGGAAGGTTATCGTGTTTCTTTGCAGGGTTGCTAAGCCTCTTGTTCTCAAGCTGATGCAGAGCGCGGATTACTCTGAAACGAGTGTTACGTGGCTCGATTACATCGTCGATATAACCGTACTTGGCTGCATTGTAAGGATTTGCAAAAGCATCCCTATATTCTTTCTCCTTCTCTGCCTTGAATGCGTTAACATCCTGGGCCTCCTTCATTTCCTTGCCATAGAGGATTTCGATGGCACCGCTAGGACCCATAACCGCGATCTCGGCGTTAGGCCAAGCATAGTTGATGTCTCCTCTGAGGTGCTTTGAACTCATAACGCAGTATGCACCACCGTAAGCCTTTCTCAAAACTACGGTAATCTTTGGAACGGTAGCCTCTCCGAAAGCGTACAGAAGTTTTGCTCCGTGAAGGATGATACCGTTGTATTCCTGCTGTGTTCCAGGGAGGAAGCCAGGTACATCCTCAAGGGTGAGGATAGGGATGTTGAAGGCGTCGCAGAAACGTACGAACCTGGCACCCTTACGGCTGGAGTTGGAGTCGAGCACACCTGCCAGAACTGAAGGCTGGTTGGCAACGATACCCACTGCAATGCCGTCGAACCTTGCAAAGCCTACGATAAGGCTCTTTGCGTAATCCTTGTGTACCTCAAGGAATTTGCCGTCATCAACGATATGCCTGATAACATCGTACATATTGTAAGGCTTGTTAGGGTTGTCAGGGATAATATCGTTGAGGATGTCGTCCATACGGTTGATTGGGTCGTTTGTAGGAACGACAGGGGTTTTCTCCAGGTTGTTCTGAGGGAGATATGAAAGCAGATCCTTGATGGTCTGGATTCCGATTTCCTCATTATCAACTGCGAAATGGGCAACGCCGGACTTGCTGGCGTGAACACTGGCTCCACCAAGGGTCTCCTGGGTAACGTCCTCGCCGAGAACGCTCTTTACAACCTTAGGACCTGTAAGGAACATATAGCTGCCCTTTGACATTACGTTGAAGTCAGTTAGTGCAGGAGAATAAACCGCACCACCGGCGCAAGGGCCGAAAATGGCTGAAATCTGAGGGATTACGCCACTGGCCAGAATGTTTCTCTGGAATATTTCTGTATATCCTGCAAGGGCGTTTACGCCTTCCTGGATACGTGCTCCACCGGAGTCGTTGATTCCGATAACAGGAGCGCCGACTTTCATCGCGATATCCATTACCTTGCAGATCTTCTGTGCGAAAGTTTCGCTGAGGGAACCTCCCAATACGGTGAAATCCTGGGCGAAAACATATACGAGCCTTCCTCCGATGGTACCATAGCCGGTAACAACGCCGTCTCCGAGGACATGGTTCTTCTCCATTCCGAAGTTAGTGCAACGATGGGTCACGAACATGTCGAATTCCTCGAAGCTACCCGGATCCAGCAACATAGTGATTCTTTCTCTGGCTGTATATTTTCCTTTTTCGTGCTGGGAGTCGATTCTCTTCTGACCGCCACCCAGACGCGCCTTTTCCCTAAGGGATATCAACGCTTTAACTTGTTCGAGCTGCTGACTCATAACTTTCCTTATGATTTTTTTAGATTATTTCTTGTTAGGATCTTCGCAGATCTCAGTGAGAACACCGTGGGTTGATTTAGGATGAAGGAATGCGATGTTAAGTCCCTCTGCACCCTTCCTTGGAGCCTTGTCGATCAGTCTGACACCCTTAGCCTCAAGCTCGTCAAGGCAGGTCTGGACTGAAGGGGTGGAGAAGGCCATATGATGGATACCCTCGCCTCTCTTTTCGATGAACTTTGCAATTGTTCCTTCAGGATCAGTGCTTTCCAGAAGCTCAATCTTTGTCTGGCCGATCTTGAAGAAGGCAGTCTTAACCTTCTGGTCCTTAACTTCCTCAATAGAGTAGCACTTCAGACCAAGCATTTCTTCATAATAAGGGATAGCCTCTTCCAAGGATTTAACGGCAATCCCAAGATGTTCTATATGAGTTAATTCCATAATTTGTAAAATTTATAGTTTAATATTTCGTAAGTCTTTCAATAAACTGAAAAAGCCCGCTTGGGGCTTTTTCGGGGGCTATTGTCCCTTATTGGGAGTCTGAAAGGTCTAGAGTATGATAGACATTCTGGACGTCTTCATCATTCTCTATCTTTTCAATCAATTTCTCGTTTTCTATCCTCTGCTCCTCAGGAAGTTTCTTCAGGTCCACGGTAGGGATTCTCTCAAATCCTCCGCTGACGATAGTATATCCTTTCTCCTCTATATATTTCTGTATTTCTCCAAAGGATTTGTAGGCTCCGTAGATAACCACGGTCTTGTTTCCGTCCTCGTCTTCTTCTCCAAAGACTTCGTCTGCACCGTAGTCTATGAGTTCGAGCTCGAGTTCGTCAAGGTCAATGGGATCTTTCTCACTCTTGATCTTGAAGACGCATTTGTGGTCGAACATGAATTCCACGCTGCCGCTTGTTCCCAAGGTTCCGTTATACTTATTGAAATAACTGCGGATATTGGCAACAGTACGGGTGTGGTTATCGGTAGCGGTCTCGATCAGATAGGCGATACCGCCTGGGCCGTATCCTTCGTATACTATCTCCTGGAAGTCGCTCTGGTCTTTTTCCACAGCCCTCTTGATGGCCCTGTCGATATTCTCCTTAGGCATGTTTTCACTCTTTGCCGTCTGGATGATGGTTCTCAGGGTAGGGTTGTAGTCCGGATCCTTTCCGAGGCGGGTGAAGACGCGGGCCATGTTGCCCCATCTCTTGAACTTCCTCTCTTTCCTGAATTCAAACGCTCTTCCCATAGTGCTGATTATTTGGCGCCAAGAGCTTCAACTCTGGAAATGTACTTATCTATTTCCTGTCCTTCAGGAGACTGGGCAAACTCGTTCTTGATCTTGTTGTAGCATCCCAGAGCCTTTCCGAAGTCTCCAAGTTCCTCGTAGCAGATACCTGCCTTCAGGAGATAACCGGCGCTGAAGATATTGTTGCTCAGCTCGGCAGCTTCCTCAAACCAGGAAACGGCACCTTTGATGTCATCCTTGTTTACAAGAGCGTCTCCGATGCAGCACTTTGCCTTTGCGGCCATGATCCTGTCTTTGCTGGAGAACTTCTTCAGATACTCGATAGCCTGGTCGTTTTCACCAAGGCGCAGGCAGCATACACCAGCGTCGAAATAGGCGGCACTTCCGGCATTCTTGCCGTATTTATCTATGATCTGCTTCAGACCGAGAGAGTTTCCGTCTCCGTTGAGAGCCAGATTGAAGGAATCCAGCTTAAAATAGCGCTCAGCCACATAAAGCTGATTGGCTGCTTCCTTCTGCTTAGGGATTACTATGAAATTGCGGTAAACGAAAATAAGGGCTGCCAGGACGATCAATCCTCCCACCACATATCCGATGGTCTTCTTGTTTTTCTCGAAGAACAATTCTGTCTTTGATAGCGCCTCGGCAACATTGGCCTTAGGCTCAGAGCTTTCTTTGTTGATTTTAGCCATTTTTGTTAAGATTTTTTGCGAAGTGCAAATTTACGGATAAATATTCTAATTTTGCAATAGTTTTAAACGATATGTTTTTAAGCAGGATTCTCATAACGGATTTCAAGAATATAGCCGGGGCGGACCTTGAATTCTCCTCCGGACTCAATTGCATTTCCGGGTCAAACGGCAGTGGGAAGACCAATCTCCTGGACGCTGTCTACAGCCTTTCCATGGCCAAGAGTTTCTTCAATTTCCAGGACTCTTTCAGCATCCGCGACGGTAAAGACTGCGCCGCCGTTGCCGGCTATTATTCTATGGACGACGGGTCGGTGAACAAGATAGGGTTGGGAATATACGGGGGAAACCGTGAGGGGAAAAACCTTAAATGCAACGACAAGGCCTACAAAAGGCTTTCCGACCACATAGGCCTTCTGCCTGTGGTTATGGTTTCTCCTTCGGATTCCAACCTGATCAATCTGAGCGCAGAGGAAAGGAGAAGGTTCCTGAACGCCCTTTTGAGCCAGATGGACCACATCTATCTGGAAAAGCTCCAGAGGTACAACAAGACCCTGGCCCAGAGAAACCGCCTCCTGAAGGAAGAGAACCCTTCTGTGGAACTGGTCAGTGTACTGGACAGCCAGCTTTGCGAAAACGCGGACTATGTATTCCAGGCAAGGCAAATGCTATGCTCAGACCTTCAGGAAATCGTCCAGAAGCATTATACCCAGCTAAGCGGCGGAAAAGAAATGGTCCGTATTACATACCAGTCGGAACTACAGAAACGCCCTCTGGAGGAGATTCTGAAAAAGAACTTCGAGAGGGACAGGGTAATGGGATTCACTATCTCAGGCATTCATAGAGACGATGTGGCTTTTGAGATGAAGAGCCCTGCCCAGGATTTCAACCTTCTTCGCAGATGTGCCAGCCAGGGCCAGCAGAAGTGCTTCCAGATTGCCCTGAAGATGGCACAGTTCGGGATTATGAGAAAGGGAGGCAAATCCTCTACACCAATACTTTTGCTGGACGACGTGTTCGACAAACTGGATATGGGAAGGGTGGAAAACCTTCTCCAGATGGTTTCAGGAGAGGATTTCGGCCAGATATTCATAACCGACAGCAACAAGGTGCGCATGGATGCCCTTGTGGAGAAGGTAGGGGGGAGCGCCCGCAATTTCGAGGTTTCATCCGGTAAAATCTCCCGCATATGAAAAAACAGAGCAGCAAGCCGATAGGAGAACTTCTCCGCGAATACCTCAACTCGATGGGAGGCAAGGAAGGCCTGCTCGGCGCCCGGGTGGTCCGCTGCTGGGACGAAAAGATGGAGCCGAACATCGTCAAGGCAACATCATCCCGTTTCTATAAGGACGGCACCCTGTATGTGAACCTTTCCTCTTCCATTATCAGAAGTACACTTTTTAACCGCCGGCGCCAGATCCTGTTTCTTTTGAACAGCAATCTCGGAGGCCCTTTTGTTAAGAACATTGTCCTTAGATAATATGATAGCCATTGTAGATAACGCCATACCTTATATTAAAGGCATCCTGGAACCATATCTGGACGTCATCTATGCCCCGGGAGAGGCTTTTTCCTCAGCGATTGAAAAGGCCGGAATCCAGGAAAAATGCCTTTTCATAAGGACCAGGACAAAGTGCGACAAATCTCTTCTGGAGGGACACAACGTAAGGTTCATAGCTTCTGCTACAATTGGCAAAGACCATATAGATGAGGATTATTGCCGCGCAAATTCAATTTGCGTAGCAAATGCTCCCGGATGCAACAGTTCCGCTGTCATGCAGTATTTCCTGACGGCAATATCCCAGACGGGAATCCTTCCTGAAACCAGAAAGGACAGAGAAAAACTCACAGTAGGCATCATCGGGGCCGGGAACGTGGGGGAGAAGGTTGCCCGCCTCTGCCTTAAATTAGGATTCAAAGTCCTGAGGAACGACCCTCCAAAGCAGGCCCAGGGAATCCCCCTGGAGTATTTCTCCCTGGAAGAAGTCCTGGAGAATTCTGACATTGTAACTATCCATACTCCACTGGACAGCACCACAAGGGGCCTTGCCGGAAAGCATTTCTTCTCGGCAATAAAGAAAGGTGCGCATCTTGTTAATGCCTCCAGAGGCCCAGTTGTTGATGACAATGCCCTTCTCCAGTCAAAGAAACTGGGGCTTTTCATCTGCGATGTGTGGAACAATGAGCCGAATATAAACAAAGACATACTCCAAAGAAGCGCTTTGGCAACTCCTCACATTGCCGGTTATTCTGTTGAAGGCAAGCAGAACGCCACCGATGCAGTAGTAAGAGCCTTTGCAGCCTTTGCAGACATAAAGTCCCTTAAAGGCTTCACCTGCAGATCAAAGGACGAGAGGCATCATCTGGACATAAACAAAAACCTCAGTTCCCAGCTTCAACAGTTCTTCCCAATCGCAGAGCTTGACAGTGCCCTCAGGCAGCATCCAGAGGATTTTGAGAAACTTAGAAAAGAATATATCTATCGCCATGAGTTTGATTATTGAAAAAGCCGCAAGCATCCAGGACGGAACTATCCGAAAACTTACTCCGGAGGAAGAGGCCAAGTATCTTGAGATTGCGGATTCCTTTGAGGGAACATTGTGCAAATTCACTCCTGCCAGCGGTGCGGCTACCAGGATGTTCAAGCCTCTGTATGAGGAAGGAAAAGAGGCTGACCGCCTGAGAGAAGAACTCAAGGCAAAGACTCCGATAGATTATTCCATAGACCGTGACATCCTGGCATCCACTCCAAAGGGCCTTCTGCCTTTCCATAAATACGCGATGTTCACCCGCAGATCCTGGAAGCTCCGGGTCGCGATGACACTGCCGATGGTGACCGCCACGGTCACGGAATCCTGGCTCACGTAGACCAGTTCCGAGGGCTTGCGCAGCTTGATGGCCTGATTGAAGCTTTCAGATTTTCCGCTCACATCGACCTGGGTCTGCGCAAAGATGTCCGACAGTTCCTGAAGCGTGTCCGAAGGCCCTGCCGCCACCACGGTTTCCGGAGAAATCGTGACAGACTTGACTTCATATCCTTCCGCAGGCGTGCCCACAAGCAGACCCACATCCGAGAAAGCCAGAGTCTTTTCCGGATAGAGTGCCTGTTCCACAATCACGCTGTCCAACAATACAGACTCGCTGGTGACTTCG
>CADAOA010000045.1 GCA_902789435.1 uncultured Bacteroidia bacterium
GAAAGCCGCCGAAGACCATCGAAAGCTGAAAGTTCTGGAGCGGCAGCTGAAAGATTCTAAAGAGTGCTACAAACAAAGGGCTTCTGTTCAGAGAAAAATCTACTCCCTTCAGACGAAACTCCGGAACTCATCTCTCCAGAGCAAAGCGGCCCTTGTTGCATTTGCTCGCACGAAAGGCTTTCCATCCAAACTGATAGAGAAGGCAATAAAAGACATATGATATTTGCTTTTTCTCATTCTATTGAGTAAATTTGCTCAGTGTATTGAGTAAAATCTGTAATTATTGAAATAAGTATCTATGTATAAGAGGTTTCAGTATAATATACTTTCTCAAAGAATGTCTGAACAACGCAGGTTTATTCAGGTGATAATGGGGCCTCGTCAGGTTGGCAAGTCCACTTTGATGAAGCAGGTTGTGTCCTCTCAGGATATACCGTACCTATTTTATACGGCTGATGCCATTCCTGCTTCCGGATTTGCCTGGATCAGCAACTGCTGGGATGCGGCGCGAGTAAAGATAAAGGTTGAGAAGTTGCCGCAACTGATATTGATAATAGATGAAATCCAGAAAATATCCGGATGGAGCGAAATAGTCAAGAAAGAGTGGGACAGTGATACGTTTAACGATATACCTCTCAAGGTATTTCTACTTGGATCTTCCAGAGTGATGCTGGATAAAGGATTGGCAGACAGCCTGCAAGGAAGGTATGAACGTATAGTCCTTTCTCATTGGTCTTTTGCGGAGATGCGCGATGCATTCGGCTTTTCTTTGGAAGAGTTTGTCTATTTTGGAGCTTATCCAGGAGCTGCTGCTCTGGTGCAAGACAGGGACCGCTGGCAGAATTATATCAGCGGTTCTATTGTTGACGCCACCATTAACAAAGATATTCTAGTGAATGAGAACATAGGAAAGCCTGCTTTACTGAGGCAGACCTTTGAGCTGTCAAGTGCATATTCCGGACAGGAACTGGCTCTTAACAAAATGATGGGGCAGATGAATGATGCCGGCAATACGACTACCATAGCCGGCTACCTTAACCTTTTGTCTCAGGCCGGGTTGGTTGCAGGGCTTAACAAATATGCCAAAGATTTGGCCCGAAGGAAGAACTCTGTTCCAAAGCATCAGGTTTTCAACAATGCTCTCATGACTCTTTATTTAGACAAGAGTCTGGAAGAGTGTCTGTCTGACAGAAAATTGTGGGGCCGGTTATACGAATCGGCCGTAGGCGCTCATATTATGAGTTATGCATACGCCGGAGATTATAAAGTGTATTATTGGCGTGTTGGCACTGGCTGTGAGGTTGATTATGTTTTGGAAAAGAAAGGAAAACTTGTTGCAGTTGAAGTCAAGAGCAATGAAGACAAATGGAACAAAGGCTTGAGTGAGTTCAAGAATCTTTTCCATCCAAAGCTTTGTCTGGTAATAGGTGACGGAGGTATGAGGGCTGAAGAGTTCCTCAGCATCAATCCATCCGAATTGTTTTGAAAAGAGTTATACAAGTAAATATGAAATAATTATCGCGATGAAAAAGAATATTTGTGCAATTGGATTAACTGTTTTTTTGATGTGCTTTTGCAGTTTTGTTTATAGCCAAAATACATCAGATATTGTTTATAATCCATCTCTTCAGATGCCCCAGCGGCCAGCAGAAGCTATGAATGGATTTTGGAACGGTGCCTTGTACTACAAAATATATCCAACTCCCCAAAAGATGGTTAATCCAGAATCACTGACTGAAGCTGTAAAATGGAATGGTTATTTTGTGAAAAATGCAAAAAGAAAGGTGAATATTGTGGCAGAACAGGGAATTGATGAAGTTACAATAGCCAGAGCTGAGCAGATTCTTTCTGAAAGAGGATTTGAATATGAATTCTCAGACAGTTACAAAAAGAAGCACTTCAACATTCTTCTTGGCATTTGCGGCTCGGGGGGCGTTGTGGACAAGATGGCTGATACTTTGAAACTGGACAAGTTTTACATTGAAATGGGAAAACATGAAAAGATGGGAACTTATGACAATCATATTCTTTGTCTTACAAGCGATCAGGTGCTGGAGGAAAAGGTTTCCGGAGTTGAGAATCCTGCCAAGTTTGAAAGGCCGGCACAAGTTCTCATATTGGGAATCAATACAGACGCCGTATTCTATGGCCTGGCAACGCTGGAGCAGATTATGGATCACTATTTCCATCCTGCAGTCACAATCTACGACTGGGCAGACGTGAAGCATCGCGGAGTAATAGAGGGATACTATGGAGTGCCTTATTCTGCGGCGGTTACAAAGGATCTGTTCAGGTTCATGGCAAGATACAAGCTGAACACCTATATGTACGGGGCAAAGAGCGATCCTTACCATTCAAGGTACTGGAGCGAGCCGTATCCGACATCTATTACTGCTGAGCAGGAAAGGGTAGGGTATCTTACTCAGGACATGATGAAGGAGATTGCAGAAACTGCAAGGCAGTGCAAGGTGGATTTCATCTGGGCAATCCATCCGGGCAAGGCCTTT
Source organism: uncultured Bacteroidia bacterium (assembly GCA_902789435.1). Classification (GTDB taxonomy): domain Bacteria; phylum Bacteroidota; class Bacteroidia; order Bacteroidales; family UBA932; genus Egerieousia. The sequence continues at coordinate 2,508 of CADAOA010000045.1, forward strand.
GCGGAAGGCAAGGACAAGGATATCATCCCTCACATAATGAAAAAGTTCGAGAGTATGTACTCTCTGGGAATAAGGCAGTTCGGAGTGTTCGTGGACGATGTGGGAGTGTCTTCTGACCCTAAGATCCTAAAGCAGTGCGCAGATAATCTGACTCTGCTTCAGCAGACTATGGACAAGCGCTGGAACAAGCCGGGAACAGCTCCGGCAGATACGGTAAAGCCGCTGCATTATGTGCCGCAGCTCTATGCCTATTCCTGGGTGGACGAGGACCAGGCAAAGGCCTTCTTTCAAAGCCTGACTCCGGTGCCGGAGAAGGTGAACATTTACATCACGGGAGCAAACGTGTGGTCCGTGCCCAACAACTATGACCTTGCAAAAGTCAAGTCCTGGCTGGGAAGGAGCACCAGCTGGTGGTGGAACTACCTGTGCAACGATGCGGACATGACCAAACTTTTCATCGCCGATGCATATACAAACTTCAGGGACGAGACCCATATTTACAGCACCTCAACTCTGGAGCAATATCTTACCGGAGCAAACACACTGATAGTGAACCCTATGCAGCAGGGAGAACTGTCCAAGATAGGCCTTTTCAGCACGGCAGACTATTCCTGGAACACAGCAGCTTTCAACAACTATCGCAGCTGGGAGGCCGCAATTCCGGCAGTTGTCGGAAAGGACAGGGCAGAAGACTTCAAGAACATTGTTCCCGCTCTCAGATATTATGACTTTGACGAGTTCGAATACCTTGTATCGCGATACAAGCAGTCAGTTGAGAAGGGGAAGCCCGCTCCTGGCGCCTTGCTGGGCGAACTGAAAAAGCTGAATGCTTCCTGCCAGGTGATAAAGAAGATGAAAGACTCTGATAACGAAAGTGACAGGCTGTTTTACAACGACATACGCCCGTGGCTTCTGAAACTTGAGGCTATGACCGATGAGGCCATCCAGCTGATTGAAGGCAAGAAACCGGTTCAGAGAGATTACGAGAACGACCCTGATTTCCGCTTTGAGATTCTGGGGGGAATGGGTGAGCACATAAAAATGGCGGAACGCACCGCAGAGCCTTCCGCCAAATGTCTTATGCCGTTCATCCAATGGCTGAGGGAACAGGCTTCTAAATAATCAGTTTACGTTGAAAGTGTGGCCGTCCCACACGAAGGATGTTCTCGTCCTCGGGGCTGGTCGGAATCCTGAAAACAAACAGCGAGAGGTTCCTTCTCATGGACATTACCTTGTTGGTTATGACTTCGTTCAGCCTTTTGCACGGAACCACCAGATTCAGCCTTGCATCATATGTGAAAAACTGAAGGGATCTTTTGTTGTGCCCTCTTTCTCCCGATTCCGTAAGGTTAACCCCCAGGATCTTCTCTCCGTCCTTGTCTGTCCACATATAGAATTTCAACGAGTTCTCGTACTGAGCCTGGGCATAAACCGCAGCGTAGTTATTCTCCACATCTTTCTCTACCGTAAACAGAGAGTCAGTGACCTTGCCAAGGAATATCCTGGCCTTGTCCAAATCTGTAGTCTTGCAGTACAGGTTTGCAAGATACACTACATCTATCTTCACCTCCTGAACCGCTTTGGTCTCCTTGCTGTCATTAACCTTTATAGACGGATCTGCCGGATTTCCAGAGTTATTATTCTTGCAGGACCATAAAGAAAAAACGGCCGCCAGGGCAGCCACCATCCATAATGCTTTTACTGATCTCATCGCGATTCTCATTACATCAAACAAAAATAAAAAATAAATCCCATGATTCCAACAATTGGATGATTATAGCAGTAAATCTTTGATTTACCGCTATTTTTTTCCTTAACTTTGAGAAAATGGCTAATTGCGGAAATAAATCCTGCCGATTACGGCACTACCATTATCAATGTAGATTAGCCGTGATATATTGTGAAAACTTTCAGGAAAATATTCATTGGAGCACTGGCGCTGCTGTTCGGTTCCTGGGTTAATATGCAGGCGCAGGATGTGCCTGCAGGGGAGGGGAGTACGGTTGCGCGGGTTGTAAAGCACAAATCTCCGAAAACGGTGAAGCAGCAGAGGGCAGAGGCTTTTATAGCCCAGAACCAGGAGTCTGTCGAGCTGGGGATTGGCGTAAAGTTAAGCTATGTGCTGAGTGCGGATTGTTCGAAGAAAGGCTTTACGGTAAAGGCTTCCAATGTGTTTGTAAATGTTCCGGATGCTCCTCCGATTCCTTTGTGGAAAGTGAAGGACTATACGGCGGAGAAGACGGCAGCCATTAATGGGCTGGAACAACAGTTTGCAGACCTTAAGTCTCCACGCCCAGGAGAGAGCTCAGACAGTTACGAGATGAGGCTAGAGGAGCTTAAGGAACTCAGGTTCAAGATTAAATTTCTAAGCAAGCTGCGTAACGATGCAATGAAGGCTGAGCCGGAGATGATGGATATTATTGACCGCTTTGTCCGGTATATTATTAGTGGCGGGCAATAGCCTGAAAGTCAGGTATGTAAATATATAGTCCTGCGGTGTTTTCTCCGCAGGACTATATGTTTTAATGGGTGAGACTCAGCGATTTGATCGCCACCTATTTGAACTTGGCGAAGAAGTCGTTGCCCTTGTCATCCACGAGGATGAAGGCAGGGAAGTCTTCCACCTCAATCTTCCAGATGGCCTCCATTCCGAGTTCCGGATACTCGAGGCACTCCACGCTCTTGATGTTGTTCTGGGCCAGGATGGCTGCAGGACCTCCGATGCTGCCCAGGTAGAAGCCGCCGTGCTTCTTGCAGGCATCTGTTACCTGCTGGCTGCGGTTACCCTTGGCGAGCATAATCATACTTGCACCGTGGCTCTGGAACAGGTCAACATAAGGGTCCATACGGGCTGCGGTCGTAGGGCCGAAGGAGCCTGAAGGCATACCCTTTGGAGTCTTGGCCGGGCCTGCATAGAATACAGGATGATCCTTGAAATACTGTGGAAGGCCTTCTCCGCTGTCAAGTCTTTCCTTGAGTTTAGCGTGGGCTATGTCTCTAGCAACTACAATGGTTCCATTGAGGCTAAGCCTTGTGGAGACAGGATACTTGGTGAGTATCTTCAGGATTTCAGGAATTGGCTGGTTGAGGTCGATCTTGACGGCATTGCCTTCTCCGGCCTTGCGGAGCTCTTCAGGAATCAGTCTTCCAGGATTGTCGTCGAGTTTCTCGATCCAGATACCGTCCTTGTTTATCTTGGCCTTGATGTTGCGGTCTGCGGAGCAGCTTACGCCAAGTCCGATAGGGCAGCTTGCTCCGTGGCGTGGAAGGCGGATGATCCTGATGTCGTGAGCCAGATACTTGCCGCCGAACTGAGCGCCAAGTCCTATCTTATATGTTTCTTCCAGAACCTGCTTTTCAAGCTCAATGTCGCGGAAAGCCCTTCCGCTCTCGTTGCCGGTAGTAGGGAGGCTGTCGTAGAACTTGGCTGAAGCGAGTTTAACGGTGAGCAGGTTCTTCTCTGCTGAGGTACCTCCGATTACGAAGGCGATGTGGTAAGGAGGGCAGGCTGCGGTTCCAAGACTCTTTATCTTCTCGATCAGGAAAGGAACCAGGGTGTCAGGATTGAGGACAGCCTTTGTCATCTGGTAGAGGTAGCTCTTGTTGGCGCTTCCTCCACCCTTGACTACGCACAGGAAGCGGTATTCCATTCCCTCGGAAGCCTCAATATCTATCTGGGCAGGGAGGTTGCACTTGGTGTTGACTTCCTTGTACATTGTAAGCGGAGCGTTCTGGCTGTAGCGCAGGTTCTCCTCGGTGTAAGTCTTGTAAACTCCGTCTGAAAGGGCCTCTGCATCGTCGAATCCGGTCCATACCTGTTGGCCTTTCTCGCCGTGGATGATGGCGGTTCCGGTATCCTGGCAGAAAGGAAGTTTGCCTTTGGCTGCAACTTCCGCATTACGCAGGAACTGCAGGGCTACATACTTGTCGTTGTCGGAAGCTTCAGGATCGCTGAGGATCTTTGCTACCTGGTTGTTATGCTCGGGGCGGAGCAGGAAGTTCACATCGCGGAAAGCCTGGTTTGCAAGCATCCTGAGGCCTTCTGCATCCACCTTGAGGATAGGATGACCTTCAAATTCTCCCACGCTTACGTGGTCTTTTGTCAGGAGATAGTATTCAGTGGTGTCTTCACCAAGCTGAAACATAGGTTCGTATTTGTATGCCATATCAGTTTATGTTTTATTGCTTTGTTCTTATTCGATATCTTCTTCGATGTCTTTGTCGCCTCTTTTCTTGCCCATCAGGAAGGCCTTCATAAACTCGTTAAGGTCTCCGTCAAGGACGGCCTGCGTGTCTGCGGTTTCCACTCCTGTGCGGAGGTCTTTGACCATCTTGTAAGGGTGGAGGACATAGGAGCGGATCTGGCTGCCCCATTCGATTCTCTTCTTCTGGCCCTCAAGTTCTGCCTGCTTGGCTCTTTTCTTCTGGAGTTCAAGCTCGTACAGATGGGATTTGAGGATGCGCAAGGCGTTCTGGCGGTTGTCCAGCTGGCTTCTGGTCTCTGTGTTTTCCACCACTATTCCCGTTGGGATGTGCCTTACCCTGACTCCGGTCTCCACCTTGTTAACGTTCTGGCCTCCGGCTCCGGATGAACGGAAGGTGTCCCACTCCAGGTCGGACGGGTTGATAACTATTTCAATACTCTCATCTACAAGCGGATACACAAATACAGAAGAGAAAGTGGTCTGCCTTTTTCCCTGGGCATTGTAAGGGGAGATTCTTACCAGGCGGTGAACGCCGTTCTCGGCTTTCAAATAGCCGTATGCATAGTCTCCTTCAATTTGCAGGGTGGCTGATTTGATGCCGGCCTCGTCTCCTTCAAGAAGATCGGTGACGGTTACCTTGTAGCCATTCCTCTCTCCCCATCTGGAGTACATTCTCATAAGCATGGAACTCCAGTCGTTGGCTTCTGTTCCTCCGGCTCCGGAATTGATTTTTACCAGGGCTCCAAGGTTGTCTCCCTCGTTGGACAGCATACTTCTGAACTCAACATCCTCGAGGTGTGTCTCCAGAGCTTTTTCAGCCTCGGCGATTTCTTCTTCAGAGGCTTCCATTTCCTTAAGCACGTCGAGGTCTTCTCCCTCGCTTTTAAGGGAGTCCAGTTCCTTTACCCAATATTTTACGGCTGAGAGTTTCTTTACGAATGCTTCTGCCTCCTTAGGATCATCCCAAAAGCCGGCAGATGTTGTAACTTTTTCTTTTTCAGTTATTTCTTTGACCTTGCCGTCATAGTCAAAGAGACCTCCTTAACGCAGCCAGGCGTTCCTTAAAGTTCTCCATTATATGCTTTGCCTAATAATTCAAAACAGAATAATTACCTTTACACCCCCAAAGTTAGCAAATTCTAAGATGAAAGTATTGTTTTTCTCAGCGATTATCCTTTTGTCCACCGCCTGCCGTGGAGGCCAGGCTACTGAACCGAAGCCGGGCGAAAAAGACACTCTACCGAAGCAAGTTCCACTGGAAGAGCTGTATCTGCCGGATACGGTGTACTCTTCCGCGAAAAAGGTTTCTTTTGTGGTAGAACAGGAAGATAGTCTTGATTATTTCCTAAAGGACGTGGAAGACCGCTATGCTGCGGATAATTCCTCATTTACTTTCAGAAGGAATATGCTCCGTGATGCTTCCTTCGGGGGAACTCTGGAAAAGAGGCCTGAAACCGTGGAGATCGCCTGGCAGTTCAACACTCCTGAAGATAATTACAAGACAAGTTTGGGAAACTGGGGAGGCGGGACCGGATGGACCGGCCAGCCGATTTATGTCCGCGACGGGGAAAAGGAGGAAATCTTTTTCGCATCGCTGAATTCAAAAGCCTACTTCCTGGATTTCAATACAGGCAAAAGAAGCCGTCCTGACCTGGACGTACTCAATACCATAAAAGGTTCTCCATCGCTGGATCCGGAACTGAAAAACCTGTACATAGGTCATGGAGTTTCCAGAAAGACTCCTATGTGCCTTCTTGTAGTGGACCTTCTCAAACACGAGATAACCTACAAGTTTTCAGACAAAAAGGCTTGGAGGAACTGGGGAGCTTTCGATTCTTCTCCGGTTGTGGCCGGAGGCTATCTGATATGGCCGGGAGAGAATGGAAGCCTTTACAAGTTTGAGAGGGAACAGGGTAGCCTGAAACTTCTCCAGACCCTTAGATACAAGGTTAACGGAGCAGCTCCGGGAATAGAATCCAGCATAGCAATATGGAGGAACTATGGCTGGTTCCAGGACAATGCCGGAAACATCCTTTGTGTGAACCTGAACACGATGAAACCGGTCTGGCATTACTGGAATCACGATGATTCAGACGGAACGGTTGTTTGCCGCGTAGAGAATGGGACTCCATATGTATATGCAGCCAGCGAGGTGGACCGCCAGGGTATGAGTGGCAGTTGCTTCTTCATCAAGATCAACGGCCTGGACGGTACCGTGGTGTGGGAACAGAAGATTCCTTGCAGGAGAATAGACCTTGGTGGAAAGATCCTGGATGGCGGAATGTACTCCACGCCGCTGCTTGGGGCAGGGGACTGCAACGGGATGATTTTTGCAAACGTATGCCGTAACAAGGCAGCCAAGACCAACGGAGAGCTGATGGCACTGTCAACAGAAGACGGAAGCATTCTGTACAGCGTTCCTCTGAAACAGTTCTGCTGGTCTTCTCCGGTTGCTTTCTATGACAAGGAAAAAAATATGTACATATTCACGGGAGACGGGGAAGGTAATATTTACCTGATTGAGGGCAAGACTGGTCAGGTCATCTACACAAAGAAGGTGGCCTACAACTTTGAGTCTTCCCCGACCGTAGCCGGAAATGCCGCCGTTGTTGGTTCCAGGGTGAACGGCATTTTCAAGTTCGTGATAAAATAATTAACGGAAATTTACCGCATTATGAGGTACTATAAATCATTGTTACTGTTCTGTTTTGTATTTCTGCTCCCGGTAGCGGGGAAGGCGCAGGGAAAGTTTGTAAGGATGGTGGAGGAAGACAGCCTTCGGATGCAGATCGTGGCAGGCAGTTTGAGAGCGGACAGCATTAGGATTGCACAGATAAAGGACAGCCTGATGAAGGTTAGGGAGCCTGTGCTCAGGGCCATGAGGAAAAAGGTTGAGGGGAGCTACAATTTCTGGCTCTATACCCCGGCAGGATATGACCGCAAGGACACATTGTGCAAAGACACTCCGCTGGTGCTTTTCCTTCACGGCAAAAGCCTGTGCGGGAATGACCTTGAGAAGGTTCGCCGATATGGCAGTATAGATTGCGTGGAAAGGGGAAGGACGATACCCGCCCTGGTGGTTGCTCCCCAGAATCCCGGAGAGTGGTGGAATCCTAAGAAACTGTGCGCCATCCTGGATTGGCTGAAAGAAGAATATCCTTATGATACCGCAAGGGTCTATGTCCTGGGAATGAGCCTTGGAGGCTATGGAACCCTGGACTTTGTGGCAGCATGTCCTGAAAGGGTTGCGGCAGCCGTTGCCCTTTGCGGCGGAACAACAGCAAAGGATGTAAGTCCTATGGGTCAGGTTCCGCTGTGGATAATCCATGGAACGGCAGACAACCTGGTAAGCATAAAGGCATCACAGGTTATTGTCAAGGATCTTGAAAGCAAGCATCTGGCTTCACGTCTGAGATATGAGTGGCTTATAGGGGCATCTCACTCCTATCTTGCCAGATATTTCTACATGGATAAGATTTACGATTGGCTGATGTCCCATTCTCTGAACGATGAGGACCGCCCGGTAAACCGCGATGTGAAAATAAGCAAGGAAGACCAGAAGACCGTTTATTCAGGCTGGGGCAAAAGGCCGGTACTGAAGACAATAAGGTAATTACCAACTTCCACCGGCTCCACCTCCGGAGAATCCTCCGCCGCCGAAACCTCCGAACCCGCCTCCGAGTCCGCCGCCACCCCAGCCGCCGGAATGGCCTCCACCTCCACGGCCGAATCCGCCGCGGGCAAGACTGCTTAGAATATTGCCGAGAATATACCCTGTTGTAAAGTCTTCGTTTCTTCGGTTACCGCTACCGAAGTTATTGTTCCGGTCATCCTTGTTCAAAAGGTACGAAATCAGAAGGAATATTGCTGCAACAAACAGGAAGCCCAGGAAACCCATCAGTGGAGATTCTTCGTCTTCGCTATAGGCGAATTCATCTGTAGAAACCTCTCCGCTGGCAACCGGGAAGATTATGTTGAGGGCATCGTTGATACCGTTGAAATAATCGTTTTCCTTGAAGGCCGGAATAACCCTCAGTTCAATGATTCTCTTTGTAAAAGCATCCGTCAGGACAGGTTCCAGGCCTCTGCCGGGAGCTATGAAAACTTCTCCGCTTTCGTCGCCGACTTTAGGCTTTACCAGGAATACAACTCCGTTGTCGAATTTACTCTGCCCCACACCCCAGCTCGTTCCTATCTTGTAGGCTGCGTCCGCGCGGTTCATGCCGTACAGGTAAGGCAGTATCACGATGGCAACCTGATTCGACGTTTTGTTGGCAAACTGGTTGCATCTAATGGTTAGCTGATCCACCTCTTCCTGGGTAAGGATGCCGGTAAAGTCGTTTACAAGATGAGGGGGATCGGGTCTGGAAGGGAGTCCGGATTTTCCTTTTCTGGCTTTTTTCAGTGCTTCTTCCGCATTTCGTATATTCTGCTTTGAAACAGGAACATAAGGCTTGGTCGCGGTTGTAGGCCCCCAGGATGTTCCGATAAGATTCCCTTCGCTGTCGCGTTTGACAACATCCCTGAGAGTCTGTTCTGCAGCCTGGCGGGAAATCTCATTCAGGGAATCCAGCCTTTCCTGGCGGATAGGATTGAATTCTTCCAATATACCTCTCTGGGCAAAACAGGTAGCGCCTGCAGTCAGCAGGAGACAGACGATTATGAGTCTGGACAGCCTATTTGCCGTACGAGATTTCATCTGGTTGTTCGTTAGGGTTGTCTTCTGTTGCCGGGAAGTGTTCCTTAAGGATCTTTCCAGTCTGGTTGACAGCTTCGATAATGCCTTCCGTTATCTGTCCGCGAGAGAAGAAAGAAGACAAGTCTTCCTTTATCCTGTTCCAGAAATCCTGATGGATGACGGAGTTGATTCCAACGTCGCCGATGATGGAGAACATCTTGGATTTGAGGGAAATATATATGAGCACTCCGGTGCGCTCACGGGTGTCGAACATACCGATGGCGTTGAAGATGAATATGGCTCTGGCCACAGGGTCACCCTCCTTGCATTTCCTTTCTATATGAACACGGATTTCCCCGGAAGTATCCTTCTCGGCTTTCTTGATCGCCGATACGATCTTCCTTTCCTCGCTCTTCTTTATCAGCCTGTGATGGAAGAACACGGCTATAGGAATTAGAACTGAACCTTAGGTGCTTCTGAAGATCCTTCCGCTGCCTTGAAATAAGCTTTGGAGTCGAATCCGGTGATCTTTGCCACCAGGTTGGCAGGGAATACGCGGATAGCGGTGTTGTATGTCTGGGCAGCGCTGTTGAAGGCGTCGCGGGCATTGTTGATCCGGTTCTCTGTTCCTTCCAGCTGGCTCTGGAGCTCCAGGAAGTTCTGGTTTGCCTTCAGGTCAGGATATCTTTCCACGGAAACAAGGAGTCTTCCAAGGGCGCTTCCCAGTTCTGTCTGAGCCTGCTGATACTGCTGGATGCTTTCTTCAGTCAGATTCTTGGAATCAACCTGAACGCTGGTGGCCTTGGCCCTTGCCTCGATAACATTCTGGAGGGTTTCGCTTTCGTGGGCGGCATATCCCTTGACAGTCTCTACAAGGTTAGGAATGAGGTCAGCTCTTCTCTGATACTGGTTTTCAACGTCAGACCAGGCTCTTTCCACATTCTGCTCTTCCTTAACCAGGGAGTTGTATTTTCCAAAGCCCCAAAGGACTACAACAATAAGCGCAATCAATATAATTGCGAGACATCCGAGTTTTTTCATATTTGAAGTAATTTAGAATTGATTCAATGAAACTATTTCTTTCTGACGCATCTTACGGAGAATCCAGGGCCGTCCTTAAGGGCATAGCCGAACGGGAAGTCCGGAAGATCATAATACAGATACCTGTAGTAAGCGTTACCGGAGTCCTTGTCTGATGAACTCCAGAAGTAGGCATAAGAGAGCAGACCTTCGAAGTTATTATGGTCGTGCTGGCTCATTCCGCCTGACAGGGCGTTCCAGCCGGCAGAGTTGTCAAATTCCGTATATATGCTGAATGGCCAGAAACGGTCTCCGTTGAATGTGGCTTCATTCATCACGTAATTACCCACTCCGCTCCACTGGGAGAAGAAAGGATGGTCTTTCCCGGTAAGGGCATTGGCCAGGTCTTCCCAATCTTCGTTGGTAGGAACTGTCCAACCGCTCGGGCAGGCTCCCTGAGGACCGCCACCCAGTCCGGTTCCGGACTCACCTCCGGTAGCCTCTTCCCATTTGTAGAGTCTTCCGGTTACATATCCGATGTCATCCGCCTTCTCATATCCGCTTCCGCTAGCGTGATAGTTGAGGTTTTCTGCAAACCATACCAGATTACCAACTTCAACGATGTGATAGTACTGCTCGTCCCTTGCGTCCAGGACAGAGTCTTTCGGTTCAGGCAGTCCCACTACGGAACCTCCCAGCCAAGGCATTATGGCGGTAACGTAAGACTGATAAATATCGTTGTAGTAACCGTCAGCCATGGCCACCTCGGTAACTGTGTACTTGGCAAGGCTGTCAGGAACGACAAAGTAATAAGGCTGACCAGGTTCTCTCCAGATAGTATCTTTTGTCCGGTAATTGTTTATCCAATAATATTTGACTCCGCTGGAAGGAATCACGATGCCCCCGGTATAGCCAATGCAGGCAGTTCCGCAAACCTTATAGGCCGGAATCTGTGGATCCATGTTGCCTTCCATATAAGGTTTTGTCTTTTCTTTCTTATGGCAGGACGCTGCCACCAGAACCATTCCCAGTACCAGGAGTAGATATCTGAACTTTATTCTCATCTTTCAAAATTTGATATATCGCACAAATTTAAGAAAAATGTACGAACATTTGCGTAACTTTGTTCCGAAGGGCACTTTCAACGAAAATCGTGCCACCCCAAACTCTGAAAATTATGTCAAAGGATAATCTTTTTATTCTTGCTGCGGCCATTATTATGGCCTGTGCCGGCTGCACTCCGGACAAACGTTATTATACGATAGACGGGACAACCCAGGGAACGACATTCCACATAGTGTTCCAGCCCCAGATCAGTTCTGATTCTTCATTTGCTGCCGTAAGGGACAGCGTGAACGCTATTCTGGAAAGGATAGACTTTTCCGTAAGCGGATACAATAAGGAATCAGTCCTGACCGCTTTCAACGAAGAGGGGAATCCTCACGTAGACAAGATATTCCTGGATAATTTCCTCGCTTCCGTAAAGATGGCGGAAGAAAGCCTCGGAATGTTCGACGCTTCGGCGGCTCCGCTTTTTGACCTCTGGGGCTTTGGCTTCAGAACCGGGACGGAAGTTACCCAGGCCATGATAGACAGCGTGCTCCAGTTTGTTGGGATGGACCATTTCCACGTGGACTCCCTCAAGGCGGGGGACGGGTCTGACAGCATACTCATCCAAAGGGACGATCCGCGTTGCAGACTTAACTTCAACGCGATTGCACAGGGTTATACTTCAGATCTTATAGCGGCAAAATTTTCCGAAATGGGTATGGAGAATTTCCTTGTCGAGGTTGGCGGAGAGGTTTACGCCAGAGGGGTGAATCCAAAGGGCAAGTTCTGGAATGTGGGTATAGACCGACCGGTTGACGGCAATAATTCTCCGGGAAAAGACATACAGGCTGTAGTTCATATCCAGAACCAGGGCCTTGTAACCAGCGGAGACTACCGCAAGTTCTACATCAAGGACGGCAAGAAGATTTCCCATTCCATAAATCCAAAGACCGGATATCCGGTTGAGCATAATCTTCTGAGTGCTACTGTAGTTGCTCCTGATGCCACAATCGCGGACGGTTATGCAACATACCTGATGGTCCTGGGTTTTGACAAGGCCAGGGAGGTTGTGGAATCGAATGAAAAGATAGAGGCTCTCCTTATTTTCAGCGATGGGGATAGCCTAAAGGTATGGATGTCTGAAGGAATGGACGCAATCTCAACCGGCGAGTGACAACCAGACTCCTTTTTTATTAACTTTGAACCATAACGGCACGAATAATACAAAACATCGGATATGGAAAAGAAAGATAACCAGAAGAGCATTTCCAGGAGAAACTTCCTGAAGGCTTCCATCGTCTTGGGAGGCGCTGCTTCATTTGCCGCCATCGGCGGAAAGGCTTTTGCCGGAAACGGCTTTGCCCGCGGCTTCACAACGAAGGAGAAGTTCGACACCATCATCGCCAACGGTATGGTTTACACCGGTGAGATCAAGGCTCCGGTAAAAGCAGACATCGGTATCCGTAACGGCAAGATCACGGCTATAGCCAAGCTCGGCAAGAACTGCGACAACTGGGTTGACGCTACCGAAAGGGTGGTTTGCCCTGGTTTCATAGACATCCACGGACACACCGACACCAACCTCCTCGAGGCTCCGCTGGGAGACAGCAAGATCCATCAGGGAATCACCACCGACATCGGAGGAAACTGCGGTTACTCTCCGTTCCCGTTCTCTGACGAGGAATATGAGAGAAGGAAAAACACTCTCCGCTTCGGCTATCCTTTCTGGCAGAATATAGACGGTTTCTACGATGCTCTCAGAAAGAACACGATCGGCATCAATTACGGCAGTTACGTTGGCCACGGAGATATCCGCCACATCGTAGTCGGAGACAACGACGTGGCAGCCACTCCGGAGCAGCTCAAGATGATGTGCAAGATCCTGGACAAGCAGCTTGAGATGGGAGCTGTCGGCCTTTCATTCGGTCTGGAATACACACCTGGTTCATACGGAAGGACTGAGGAATTCATCGCCCTTCTGAAGGTTGTGGCCAAGCACGACGCCCTCTACGCCATCCACATGAGAAATGAGGACGATAGGGTGGAAGAGGCTATCGCTGAGGCAATTGAACTTGCAAG
>CADAOA010000046.1 GCA_902789435.1 uncultured Bacteroidia bacterium
TAGCGGTAGAGCATCATAAGAGCGAAGAGGTCGTCTGTGGAAGAGCCCATGTCACAATCGAGGATTATACGGATATCCTTCTGCTCGTAATTTGTCCAGATGTTGATGCCCTTGGAGGCAATATACACCGTATGCTGGCCGTTGTCCCTTGCGAACTGGACGGCTGCAGCCAGGCTGTCTTCAGGGAATATGCGGTTGGAGTCGAAATAGTACTTTCCGTTCTCGGGGTTGTACCATCCGCCTACAAAGCCCTGATGCTCACGTGCGTGCTTGACAACGGCAGGGATGCTTTTGCGGTCGAAGCTGTTCTGGGTGGCGATATAGGAAACCACCAGGCCCTCCGTCGGCTGACGCATTGTATTTATATCAATGGTAAAGCCATCGGGATACATCTGTCCCATTGCCCAAATGGCGTTGTAGAGCTCCGCGTCCGTAAGGTTGGGCTTTGATTGGGCAGTTGCTGTTATTGTCGCTGAGACTGAGATTGCGAGAGTTGCGGCAAGAGTCAGAAAGATCTTTTTCATATATGTGCAGTTTTGATTCTTATATAGCTGTCCGTACCTCAAATTTACAATTTATACCGGCAATTTAAAAATGTTAATTGAGAATTAATTATGATAATAATTTGTTTTTCGGAAAATAATCTTAAATTTGCAACACTATCCCCCTTAGATGAAAAAGGCTAAGGCTTGCCACCTCTCGGGGTGGCTTATTTTCTTTTGGGAGGTGGATATGAATTGAAGAGGAAGTTGATGATGTAGATGAATATGAAGAGAGTGATTGTGTATGTTGATGGTTTTAATTTCTATTATGGGCTTAAAACCGAACAAAGATGGAAACGGTATTATTGGTTAGATGTTGTTTCGCTTTTTGAGAAATTCATGCGGCCGGATCAGGAACTTATAGCCGTTAAGTATTTCTCGGCTCGTCCGGAGAGGCAGGATAAGAATGAACGTCAGTATGCCTTTTTTCAGGCAAACAAAGAGAATCCAAAGTTTAAGTTAATCTTAGGTAAGTATCTAAGTAAGGAAATTACATGCTTTAGGTGTGGAAATATCATTCACACCTATGAAGAGAAGGAAACAGATGCAAGAATTGTAACTCAAATTGTTGCAGATGCTTATGAAAAGAATTGTGAAGTAGCAATTATTGTATCAGCTGATAGCGATATGATTCCTGCTGTAGAATTAGCGAAATCTGCTGGTCAAAAAATATTCATTTATTTTCCACCAAATCAATACTCTAGTAATTTATCGTCATTAGCCAATGGGAGCCCGATTCATATGTCTAGGTATGAGAGTCGTTTTCGTCAAAGTCTTTTGCCTGATGTAGTTCATTTAGCTTCTCACGATTTCGATTTAACCATCCCTCAAAAGTGGAAAGATTATCAGAGTTTTAATCGTTAGTTGAAAGATATGGGCGTTTCGATTTCTATAATTATTCCTGTTTATCAGGTTGAGGCATATATTGAGGATTGTCTGAGAAGTGTTATGAATCAGAAATATACCGGCAGTATGGAGTGCGTGGTTGTGGATGATTGCGGAAGTGACAGGAGCATGGAACTGGCTCTGGGGATGATTGCTGCTTATACTGGTCCGATAAGATTCGAGGTGGTGAGGTTTGAGCGGAACAGGGGGCTTTCTGCTGCAAGGAATGCAGGGCTGGAGCATGCTACAGGGGATTATGTATTCTTCCTGGACAGTGATGATGAAATATCAGAGAATTGCATTGAGCTACTTGCTAGTAGGGTTGAGGGAGATGGTGTTGAGGATAGAGCATGTGCAGTGGAAATGGTGCAGGGAGCCGAGAGGACAGGCCATCAATACAAGAGGAGATCATATAATGTTGCAGTGGCGGAAGCCCGTGGAAATAAGGAAGTGCGGGAGTGCTATTATAAGGATAGACAGATGGTGGTGGCGGCATGGAATAAGCTGATTAAGAGGTCTTTCCTTATGGAAAACGGGTTGCGGTTTATTGAAGGGGTGATATATGAGGATATGCCGTGGACGTTTCTTCTGCTCAAGCATCTTTCCAGGGTAAGTTTTGTTTCTGAGTCCACATATTATTATAGGAAGAGAGGGGATTCAATAGTAACTGCTGCGGGTAATATCCGGAAGGCGGAGAGCTATTCCAAGAACTATCGTTTTGTGGTGGATAGGATTACGCCGGCGTTTGAGAGGGAGGAGGTGATGTATTACGGGAAGCGGTTTGCATATCTATATGCCTGGTATGCAAGGTATAACGCGGGGTTTAAGGAACAGTATCCGCTGTGGATGGAGAAGGCTCGGGAGTATGGGAGTTTTGGATTACGGTTCCGGTTGAGGGCTGACTGCTGGCTGGGGAATCATAAGTTCGGACTGATGCTGCTTAAGCTTTGGGAGAGGGTGAAGAAGCCGTCGCTGATTATCAAAGATCTCAGACGGAAGATATCTCTGTGAGGATTGTTGTGTAGGTTTTGATTTAGGTTGAGAATTCTGGAGGCCGACCCTTTGGGTCGGCTTTTTCATTATGTGGCAATATTTTGATTATATTTGTTCGTTTATAGAAATTAGGATATGAATGCGCAAGAAATAGCGGAGTTTCTGGGACTGGAGCTTTGTGGCCGTCCGGATTTGCCGGTAACGGGGGTTTCCGGAATTGGCAATTGTTTTCCCGGGGCGGTGGTGTTTGCAAAGAAGTTCAAGCAGGAGTATGTTGACTTGCTGAATGATTGCCCTGATTTGTTGGCGATTGTGACTCCTGAGTTTTCGGGGAAACTCCTGTGTCCTTACATAGTTTCTTCCAATCCTCGTCTGGACTATATCCGGGTGCTGGCTCGTTTCTTTGAGCCGGTTTGTGGGGCTGGAAGTGTGCATCCGACTGCTGTTGTGGAGGAGGGTGCAGCGGTGGATCCGAGTGCCGTCGTCGGGCCGTTTTGCTATGTGTCTTCCGGGTCCAAGATTGGGGCCCGGACTGTGCTGCATTCATCTGTGACGGTGGATTCAGGGTCTGTGATCGGATCTGACTGTGAGATTAAATCAGGCGTGGTGATAGGCCAGAGCGGATTCGGGTTTGAGAGGGATTCTGCTGGGAATCCTGTGCATTTTCCGCACTTCGGGAAGGTGATAATCGGCGACAGGGTATATGTGGGGGCGAATACCGCCATAGACCGTGGAACGCTGGGAGATACAGTGATTGAGGATGATGTGAAGATTGATAACCTGGTGCACGTAGCACATAACTGCCACATTATGAAAGGGGCGTTCGTTATTGCCGGAACGTCTTTGGGCGGTGGAACACGTGTGGGAAAGAACGCATGGCTGGCACCGAATGTTTCAGTCAAGGAACAAAGCGTAATCGGTGATGAGGCTCTCATAGGGCTTGGAGCTGTGGTTATCCGGAATGTCGAGTCCGGGAGCGTGGTGGCGGGGAATCCGGCTAAGGAGTTGAAGGGCAAGGATAAGTGATTGCTTGAAATTATTTGTTTTAGAAATGATAAACAACTTTAAAGACATCCTGGTACTGGCTCCGCATACGGATGACGGAGAACTTGGACTGGGCGGAACAATCAGCAGGTTTATTGCTGAAGGAAAGAAAGTTACATACGTGGCATTTTCCACGGCTGAAGAGAGTGTGCCTGCGGGGTTCCCACGCGATATACTGAAAACGGAGGTCAGGAATTCAACGACTGTGCTGGGAGTGGCTCAGGAAAACCTGATAGTCCACAATTATCAGGTACGCAAACTTAACTATGCCCGTCAGGAGATACTGGAAGACCTTATAAAGCTCAAGAAGGCAAATAGTTTTGACTTGGTGTTTATGCCGAGCCTGCATGATATTCATCAGGATCATACTACCATTGCCCAAGAGGGACTGAGGGCGTTCAAGAACATCACGATATTGGGCTATGAACTTATATGGAATAACCTGCAGTTTAATACTCAATGTTTTGTAAAGCTTGAGAAAAAGCACGTTGAGAACAAGATACGGGCTCTGAAGGAATATCATTCCCAGGGGAAGAGAGATTATCTGTCCGAGGACTTTATCTTTTCTCTTGCACGTTCCAGGGGAGTGCAGGCTGGGTGCGAATACGCTGAAGCGTTTGAGGTTGTGAGGTTGTTTATTTGAGTGTCGGTTTGGGATGAAGAGAAGTCGCTATCCATATCAGTACGAAGATACTCTGCCGCTCCACGGTTACAGCGAACCTGGGTCGGACGGTAGTGCGCATCTGGATGTGGAGGCGATAGAGAATCCTGGACTTAAGAGGCTGGTGGTTGAGACTTCATCGATGAAGGTGGGTGAGATATTGGCTTGGATTGAGGCACATCGCGTGGAGTTGTGTGATGGAAATGGAACTTCGGGTTCAGGTGCTGTTCCGGGCCTGGTGGTTTTGACGCAGGGTCTGAACACGGTGGTGGAACTGAACAAGATGCTCAATGAGACATCACAGAAGATGGAGAAGGGGGATTACCTGTGGGTGCATACGAATACATCCGGATTACGCAAAACAAGCATTTTATCGGGAAATATTCCCGTGTGGAGGAATATCCTCTATGTGATGTGGTATATGTGGTACCGGGTATTTCCGAAGCTGTGGATGACTAGGTGGCTGTACAGGCTGAACGAGAAGATAAGCGGTAGGGTCAACCGTTGCTATCACAGGGTGGAAGTGCTTGGAAGGCTGTTCCGCGCCGGATTTGAAGTGGTGGACGAAAGCTTCAGGCACGGGCACTTTTTTGTGATCTGCAGGAAGATGAACGCCCCTCTATGGGATAATGAACCCACGGGAAGCCCTATAATCAAACTGATGCGTGTGGGGAAGGGAGGGGCGATGATTCCTGTGTTCAAGTTCCGGACAATGCATTCTTACTCGGAGTATCTGCAGAGTTATGTGTACAAGTACAATAAGCTGGCATCGGGAGGAAAGTTTGCAAATGACTACAGGGTGGCAGGGTACGGAAAGATCCTGCGTAAATTCTGGCTGGACGAGCTCCCGATGGTGATAAACCTTATCAGACTGGATGTGAAGCTGGTGGGGGTAAGGCCGATATCTAGGCAGTACTTCTCTCTTTACAGTCCACAGATGCAGGAACTGAGGGTGAAGGTAAAACCCGGGATACTGCCGCCGTTTTACTATGAAAAGAAGCGGCCGGAAACAATGGAAGAAATACAAGAAAGCGAAAGACGATATACAGAAGCATATCTGAAACATCCGTTCAGGACGGACTGGAGATACTTCTGGGGAACGGTGGGAAACATACTGTTCAGGGGCGCAAGAAGCAAATAGATTGGAATGGCTGAGACATTAAATACCAAGATAGTCAAGGGAGTAAGCTGGAGTCTGACAGAGACTTTTGTAGCTTACTTTATCAGGTTTTTCATAGGCATCCTGCTGGCCAGGATACTTATGCCGTCCGATTTCGGAATGATCGGGATGATTACGATTTTCATCGCGATATCGGATGTTTTTGTGAAGGCTGGTTTCGGGCAGGCCTTCATCAGGAAGAAACACACCACGGATATTGATGCGAATACAGTGTTTTTCATAAACCTGTCAATATCTGTCGCGATATACATAATTCTCTTTTTTGCTGCGCCTTACATCGCATCATATTTCCACGAGCCAAGGCTGGTTAAACTGATCAGGGTGCTCTGTCTGATTATCATTGTCAACTCATTTAACGTAATCCAGCATTCCATAATCAGGAAGGAGATGCAGTTCAAGAGGAAGGCCATCCTGACAGTGTCTTCTTCATTGGTCGGAGGAGTAGTGGGAGTTCTCTGCGCATATAACGGACTGGGAGTGTGGAGCCTTGTGATACAACAACTTACAAACAAGAGTATGCTGTGCATCCTGTTTTATTCCACTTCAGAATGGAGGCCGTCTTTCAAGTTCTCCGGGGAGGTTGCAAGGAAGATGTTCTCCTATGGAAGCTGGCTTCTTGGCGCGGATCTGCTGCTTACCGTGATGAACAATTTCTACAAGATTTTCATCGGGAGGTATCACAGTTCCCAGGAACTGGGCTACTATGAAAGGTCCAGGCAGTTCCAGGCAATGGTGGCTGATACATTTTCCTGGGTGTTCGGTATTGTGGCATTCCCTTCATTTACAAAGGTTCAGGATAGTTACTCCGCGATGCTGGAGATGGCTAAGAAGTTTGTGAAGTATTCCGCATACCTGATCTATCCGATATTGTGCATCATACTGGTGGTGAGCGAGCCGATGATACATCTTCTACTTACCGATAAATGGCTTCCGGCTGTGCCGTATCTTAAGATCCTGTGCCTTGTTGGAATGGTGGTTCCGCTGAACTTCTTCCTTTCTCCATATCTCCAGGCGGCCGGTTATTCCAAGCTGGTATTCCTGAGCACGGTATTTACGGCCGTTCTAAGGGTGCTAAATGTGATACTGACCTTCTCCTACGGGGTGAGGGCATTGCTTATCGGGGAAATATTTGTGCTGCTGCTGAATCTGGTGGTGTTCTCGCTGCTTTCTGTCAAGAAGATGAAAGGTAACAACTACCTGAAGACGTTGCCGGGTCTTTGGGCTTGTTTTGTGGCAACGGGGGCGATCCTTCTTCTGGGGCATTTGGTAATGTACATTCTGCACTCATCCGCGGAATGGCTCCAGTTAGTGGCAACTGGCTCGGCGATGTTTTTTGCATACATAGTTCTGCTGTTCCTTTTGGACAGGAAGAACCTTAAGACACTGATACAACACATGGTAAGGATAATATAATGGGGCTTCTGTTTTTACTGTTGATGCTGGTGGCAATTTTCTTCTTCGTCTTTTCGAAGAAGAGCGGGGCAATATTGGCCTTGGCCGTATTGTTTCCGGAGATGTCCGGCATCATACTTAACAGGGCCGGCCTGGAGGGGCTCAACATGCTCTTCCGCTATTCTCTTTACATTGTGGTGTTTGTGATGAACATTGATGTCCTGAAATACGGTATCAAGCGGCTGTGGGGAGACTTGACTTCCTTACTCTTCTATGCAGTGATCATTACAATGGTCGTGCTGAACCTGTTCATTGTAGGGAGGGCTCGGTATGATACAGATGTTGCTGATTTCCAGATGAATGTCTTATTGAGGGTGTTTGTGCCGTATGTTGTTGTACTGATGACTCTCATCAATAAGAAGAACATTATGGATTTCTGCAAGTCCATTCCGGTATGGGGCATAATGTTCTTCGGAGTGTTCTTCCTGCTGATCGGAATGGGAGGAATTGTGATAGAGGACAGAATGACAATCGAGGAGGCAACCGGAATAGGGCCGATAGAGCTGTCCAGGTTTGCCGGGCTTATCATCATCGCCAATACTGTCTTTCTTATCGAGTCCAAATCCAGGTTGCAGCCATTCTATGTCGCGATGATATTTATTGGACTGTTCCTGCTTTTCCTTTCCTCGCAGAGAGGGTCAATTCTCGGAGTCGGTGCCGCTATCCTTGTGGTATTGTATTACTTCCTGGCGAAAAGGGGGCGTCCGGGAACCCTTGTTATTGCTTTGGGCTTCTTGTTTGTGATTTCACTTGTGTTGATGGAGCAGTTCCACTTCAACTTCCTGAGCAGGTTTGTGGAGCTTGAGGATATAGAGGAGTCAAACAGGTTCTTTGATTATGGATTTTCCTGGACTGCATTCTCCAAGAACCACTATTTCTGGGGGTTGGGCAGTATGGGATATTATTACTATATGGATGAGATGAGGGCATATCCGCATAACTTTGTGCTGGAGCAGATGGTGGAGTATGGCATTGTGGGGCTTGTTTTTGCTGTTTGCCTTCTGATTCAGTGCGTGCGGAGAAGTTTCAGGATTCTCAGAAACTACCAGTGCCCGGACTCCATCAAGATGGTTCCGGCCATGTGGATTATGATGCTGGCTTCGGTTTTGGTTAGCGGAAGCTTTTTGACGAATGCTAACTTTATGGTTTTGACGGCGGTGCTATTGTCCGCCAATGTGTATTACAATGATGGAACTCAAAGAAAACGGACTCGTTTACGTAAGCGCCCACAATAAGGCGGCCGATCCGGGAGTGGAGAGGAAGGTACGGGATTTCTGCGCTGCTGCGGGAAATCTCGGCTTTGAGACATCATTGATTTCTACTTACACCAAGAGTGTGAAGGAGCGCTGGGAACTTCTGGAGAAGATGCTGCAGACGGATGCAAAGTATGTGATACTGAGAAGCTTCAATGCGTTTAACATAAGTTGCCGGAGCCTTTTGAAAAAGGCCAGAAGGCAGGGTCGGGTGCTGGTTCTGGATCAACCGACCCCTATGTCTGCCATCCTGCATGAAATATGGGAAAGGCATAATCCTCTTTGGAAGAAAGTCCTTTCCACACTGAGGCTGCTGCATAACGGCCCGTGGGGGCAGCGGGTATTTGACCGGATTGTGCAGTATAGCCACGAGTCATGGTTCTTCAGCCAAGGAAACCGTGGCCGGACTATCCTTATGGGCAACGGGATAGACGTTTCCAGGATGGAGCTCCGCCGTACGGATTATCAAGACTCAGGAGTTTTCCGCTTGATAGGGGTTGCAGCCAAATTCTCTCCGGGCCATGGCTTTGATCGTGTTGTCAGGGCGATGGAGAAACTGCGCGGTAGCGTGGATGTGGAGTTTGAACTGGTGGGAGAGGATGACGGTAATTCCATTTTTGATCTTGCTCATAGTTTAGGAATTGCCCACAAGGTTCATTTCCATGGACTTCGGGACTCCGAATACATATGGGACCTGTACTCACATTGCAACCTTGCCGTATCTTCCCTTGCTCCTTTCCGGAAGGGCCTGAAGATTGCTGCTGTACTGAAAGCCAGGGAGTACTGCCTGGCAGGCATACCGTTCATCGCCTCCGGTGAAGACCCGGATTTTGGAAACGACGTTCCGTTCCGCCTTAAGGTTCCAAATGATGAAAGCATAGAACCGGTTGTCGCGGTTCTTAAGAATTTTGATACATATCGCTCCAAGTTTACGGATAGCCAGATAAGGGAATATGCCATAACCCATCTGTCTTATGAAGCGAAAATTAAACAAATGCTGGAGGGCCTGGGATGATGAAAGTTATCATAGTTTCACGTATTCCTCTCCCCGATAATCCAATCCGGGGAGGAGTCGAGGCTGTGACTCTGGGCCTTCTGAAGGGATTTGCCCGGTTTGCTGACATTCAGATAAAGGTTCTCAGTTTCTGCCATGACCGCGATTTGTCTATACAACTCTATGACAACGTGGAGGTTATCTACGTAAAGAAAAAGTTCGGTGTGCGAAAACTGGAGCTCTGGCTTCACGCGCGGAAATACCTCCATCGGGTGTTTACGGATTGGAATGCGGACATTATTCATATAGAGGGTAATGGAAGTTCTCTCCTTTTGCTTAACCGTGCTCTGGGTGCACGCACCGTTGTGACCCAGCACGGCATATTGGAAAGGGAAAGGAAAAACAGCCCGTCGCTGAGAAGGAAGCTCAACCTGTGGACCGCACAGATGATTGAAAGCCACAAATGGCCTGATGTAAAGAATGTTGTGTTTATCTCAGAATACAACAGGAGCCTTTGCAAAAGTTCTGCTCATCTGAATTGGGCGCAGATATACAACCCTGTGGATGATGATTACTTTACGCAGAAGGAAAGTGACGGCCGGGGGTTCTATTTTATAGGAAGGCTCAACGAAAGGAAAGGAGTGCGGGATTTGTTCCGGGCGATGGTTTCTCTGAGGGAGGATGTTACTCTGGATGTTATCGGGGGACCTGATACAAAGGAGTATATGTCTGAACTTGAGGGTATTGCCTCCAGTATTCCTGCTGGTATGCTGAAACTGCACGGCTGGCAGGACGGAGAACGGATACGTTCCATTGTCGAGAGAGACTGTTGCCTGGTGCTTCCGTCTTATCAGGAAACCCTTCCGGTTGTCATCGCCGAAGCTATGGCTATGGGAAAGATTGTAATTGCCACGGATGTGGGAGGAATCAGGGAGATGGTGGAGGACGAAGTGACTGGATTTCTCTTTAAGCCTGGAGATATCTCTTCTCTCAAAGGGCTGATGGAAAAGGTGATGGATTTGCCTCAGGAGAAACTCAGGCAGATGCAGGAACAGGCCAGGATACTTGCACGCGAGCGTTATTTCAGTGCAAGCGTGGCTGAGAAAACTATAGATTTTTACAGGGAGGTTCTAAAATGAAGCATGTGTCCGATATGCCTAGGATACTGGTAGTTGCTCATTCGGTGGATGGGCGGTTTGTTTCGTTTGTTTCAGAACAGGCTCGTTCTCTTGCCCAAGCCGGCTGCATTGTGGATACCTATGGCGTTGTGGGTAAGGGAGCGTGGGGCTATCTTGGCAATCTTCGGGCCCTGAAGCGAAAGATCAGGGAGTTTAAGCCGGATATTGTGCATGCACATTACGGATTAACGGGGCTGTTGTGTACACTTCAGCGTAAGGTTCCGGTGGTTACGACATATCACGGAAGCGATATACACTCCGGCGGCTGGGTGCTCAAGCTTTCAAAGCTTTGCATCAGACGCTCCGCCTTCAATATATTTGTTTCCAAGTGGCTTTATGAGAAGGTCATCAACCTTCCTCCGAACTCCACGATTTTACCGTGCGGGGTGGATATGGAGACCTTCATCCAGATTCCACGGTCCGAGGCTCTGCGTCTTCTGAACGGCAGCGGGATTGTGATGGATGAGGGGCGGCACTATGTGGTCTTTGCCGGGGCATTTGCAAACGATGTCAAGAATCCGGCTCTGGCAAAGGAGGCGGTAGCGCTGCTGGCCCAGAAGTATGCAGTAGAACTTGTTGAACTCAAGGGATATACGCGTGAACAGGTAAACTGGCTGCTGAACGCGGCTGACTGTCTTTTGATGACATCCCACAGGGAAGGTTCCCCGATGGTGGTAAAGGAGGCGATGGCAGCCGGCTGCCCGGTGGTTAGCGTGGATGTGGGGGATGTGTCCTTGAGGCTGGGAGGCATAAAAGGATGTCATATTGCCGAGAAGAATCCTTCCGCCATTGCAGCTGCAGTGGAGTCCACGATAAAATCCGGGGCCAGGACAGACGGCCGGGAGAGGATCATGATTGAAGGGTGTGACACCGGGAGTATTGCAAAGGAATTGCTGAGGGTTTACAAAATAGTGCTGGAATCGCGATGAAAATACTCATAGACATAAACCATCCTGCGCACGTCCATTATTTCCGGAATTTCATCCGGATAATGGAGGATAAGGGGCATAGTTTCAGGGTGATAAACCGAGACAGCAAGATGATCAACCATCTGCTGGACAGCTACGGCATCACTCACGTGGTACGTAATCCCCGGCCGAAGAAAAAGGGCACTTTTTCATCGCTGAGGAATCTGATGGTTATGGTCAGATATTGCATCAGGGAATCACGCGCTTTCCGTCCGGACCTCTATATGGGGTTTGCCTCATCGGCCTGCGCGATTACCTCTTTCCTTTTCAGGAGGCCATGCGTGCTGCTGGAGGACACTGAGCATAACGCGATGAATCACAGGCTCTACAAGCCGTTTGTGGATAAGGTCCTGACCCCCTTCTACTTCAAGAAAAGGCTGTGGAACAAGCCGGAGGGCTCTTCCCGCCAGGTAACCTTTGACGCCTTTGTGGAGCAGCTGTATCTTCATTCAAACTACTTTACCGCAGACGCTTCCAATCCTGCGGCGTTTGGGCTTGTGAGCGGGAAATATGTCCTTGTCAGGTACATTGCCTATGACGCCCACCATGACCTGAGTGTGAATGCGGTGCGGCTTGAGGACAAGAATCTCTTGGTAGGGGAGCTTGCCAAGAGGTACAGGGTTGTTCTTTCCCTTGAAAGTGAGAAAGACAGGAAGGATAAGGACTTTGCCCCGTATCTTCTGGATTTTCCTCCGGAGAAGATTCACGACATTATGTCAGGGGCCGCATTTGTCCTGACTGAGGGTGCGACAATGGCCTCCGAGGC
>CADAOA010000047.1 GCA_902789435.1 uncultured Bacteroidia bacterium
ATTCTTCACGTCGTTTACTATACGTCCGTCAAACAGGTCAATCACCCTCTGGGCAAATGTGGAGTCTTTCTGGGAGTGGGTAACCATCACGATTGTGGTTCCCTCCTTGTTCAATTCACTCAACAGGTCCATAACCTCCTTGCCGTTCTTTGAGTCCAGGTTTCCGGTAGGCTCGTCGGCCAGAATCAGTTTAGGGTTGGACACCACGGCCCGGGCAATTGCAACCCTCTGCTGCTGACCACCGGAAAGCTGCTGTGGAAAGTGTTTTGCACGGTGTGAGATGTTCATCCTCTTGAGCATCTCGGTAACTCTCTTTTTCCTCTCCGATGCAGATATGTTCAGATATCTTAGAGGAAGTTCAACGTTCTCATACACATTAAGTTCATCGATGAGGTTGAAGCTCTGGAAAACAAAGCCGATATTGCCTTTTCTGAACTTTGTCCTCTCTTTTTCCTTCAACTTGGCCACCTCGGTTCCAAGAAGCTGATAGCTTCCGCCCGTAGGATTGTCCAGAAGGCCGAGGATGTTCAGAAGAGTTGACTTTCCGCATCCGGAAGGCCCCATTATGGCCACAAACTCCCCTTGCTTGATCTCAAATGAAACACCGTCAAGTGCAGTGGTCTCGATTTCTTCCGTACGGAAGACCTTGCTAAGATTAGATACTTTTATCATAATGTGTTGTTTATTAGTTATTTCTATTTGATTTTCAAACTCTTATTCTTTTTTCAATGCCTCGGCGGGATTAGTCCGTGCGGTCTTGATGCTCTGATAAAGCACGCTTACCGCCGCTATGATGGCAACCGCCAGTCCAGCAAGTGCAAATATCCACCAGTGAAGGCTGATTCGATGACCGTAACCGGAGAGCCAGCGGTTCATGATGAACCAGGCAACCGGTACGCCGATGACAAAGGCAATGCCCACAATCTTCATGAACGACAGCACCAGTTCCTTCAACACGCCGGAATAATCAGCCCCGAAAACCTTTTTCACGGATACGCTGCGAATCTCCTGCTGCATATAGTAAGAACTCATTGCAAAAAGGCCGAGAGCACTCACCAAAATGGAGAGCAGCGTAAAAACAAGCACTATTTTGAGCACCCGGCTTTCATCCTTGAAACCGTCTTCAATCAATTCCTCAATATAACTGGCATCGAACAGGTGGTCTGGAAACAAATCATTCGTAATGTTTTCCACCCGCTTTCGTGCTTCTGACTTGTCGCCTATAGTTTTCACGACAAGAACCCAAGGGGAATCATCATCCGGATTTTCTCCGCGATTATAGATAAGTGCCGCACTCTGGTCATTCTCAAGAGGACGGATCTTGAAATCGTGGTAGATACCACCTATCTGAAATGTCCCGAATTTGGCAGTCTGGAACTCAGTGGCTGATTCGTCTATGCCTATCTGTTTAAAGGCATACTCATTCAGCCACCAAGTGTGAGGCTGATGATTGTCGTGTTTGACTTTCAAGCCCAAGATATCAAAGTATTTGTCATCTCCCTGAATCTGCTGGAAAGATACCCAGCGGCCGTCAGGCAATTCAAACGTCCAGTTGTTCGTGCCTCCCAGCGGAATGCCGTCACCCTGGCCCACTTCCTCCACGCAGGGTTCTGCACGAAGACGGTCCAGCAGCGGACGGATATCCCCGGTCTTTCCAAACGCATTGTCCACCACAAGGACATCTTTCGTATTGTACCCCAAGTCTGAGGTAACCAGATGCCGAACCTGAAGCCACATGGTAATTGCGCTGACCAGCATAACAATAGCCACCACATTCTGCACAAAGATGATTATCTTGCTGTAAACCGTCTTTGTCTTCAGCCTGAGCGTGCCGCGCACAATCTCAATTGGCTCAGCCCTTTGGATTAACAGAGCCGGGACAATACCGGCAAGTATGCCCAGTACTGCAATAAAACCAGCCACCAGTAAAATGTTTATTGATGTAACTGCTTCAAAAATTGACACTTGGTATTCAAGAACACGGGATGCAAGAGGAGAGAGCACCTGGGCAAGCACTATAGCCAGAAGCATAGAAAAGCCGCAAACAAGTGTACTTTCTCCAATCATCTTCAAGAAGATACTGCGTTTACCGGCACCTGAAAGCCTACGGGTAGCCATCTCCCGGGCCCGAAAACCAGTCAAGGCAGTAGTAAGATTGATGTAGTTCAAGACGGCAAAGACCAGAAGGAGAATGCACATCGCCAGAAGGAAATTCACGAAATTCCTGTTACCGAACTGAACGGTCCTTGTCCCGTCATAATTTCCGTCTTTAAGGAAATACATATCCTTCAATGGAATGATACGGACCGTATCGTACTCCTGCTTATATACCCAGAAATTTTCTTCCAGCCATTCAAGGATTTCGCCCTGCTTTGCCTTGATGTCTGCATTGGGATAAGTCATAACGAAACAGATACCGGCACCCGCATTGCTCATTTCCTCATTGTTGGCGGAATTCATTTTGGTCATCATTTCGCCGCGCAGAAGAATGTCCTGAGCTTTAAGGATGGAATTCCCGAAGTCTTTGTAGATGCCGCAAACAGTCAACGGGACTTCATATGCGTTATTGATAATTACCTGACCTATAGGATCCTTGTCGCCGAAATGTGCATTGGCAAACTCCTGGCTTATCATACAGCGGTCCCAGGAAACCTTCCAGTCGGATTTACTGCCAGCCACCAGATCGTAGCTGAACATCTCGAAGAAAGTGCTGTCGGCTGCCATAACACTTCCATAGACCAGTTTTCCATTTATTGTATAAGCGGAAGCAGAAGAGAGATTAGCTACGCAGCACCCCTTTTCAATTTCCGGGATATTATTCTTCAGGTGTTTGTCTAGCCAATAACCCATTGTAACCCGATTGTCATTGGCTATCACATAAATCCGGTCCGCGTTCTGCTGGAAAGAATCCGTGGACAACTGCCGATGGATATACACCGCCAGCAGCAGCACGAAAGCCATAGACACCGTAAGGCCAACAAGGTTTACCGCCCCGTACAACTTGTTCTTCTTCAAAAAATTCCAGAAACTCTTCATAGCTTAGAATACAAGTACATCGCTGTCACCATAGTTGTCATAACTGGAAGTGATTACCTTCTCTCCTGGATTCAGGCCTTCCAGCACCTCAAAGTACTGCGGGTTTTGTCTGCCGATCTTGATTTTGCGCTTGGTTGCTCTCTTTCCGTCATTGTCCATTACATAGATCCACTGTCCGCCGGTCTTCTGGTAGAAAGAGCCTCGGCTGATGAGGATGGCTTCCTCGCTTTGTCCGAGCTGGAGGTTCAGGTAATAGGTCTGGCCGGTTCTTATGTTGTCCGGCTGGGCTCCCGTGAAGAGGAAGTCTGCCTTGAACTTTCCTTCCCTGACCTCTGGATAGACTTTGCGGATGACTGTGTTGTATGTTTCTCCCTGGCGGTCGAAAGAAGCTGAAAGGCCGGCTGTCACGCGATCTATGTAATGCTCGTCGATCTGAGCCTCTATCTTGTAGGTTTCGAGGTTGTTGATCTGGCCTATCTTCATTCCGGCGGCAACATTCTGGCCAAGTACAACATCCAGAAGACCGAGTTCTCCGTCTATAGGGGCGGTAACGGTGAGGTTGTTTTTCCTCTCCCTTATCATATTCATATTCAGACGCATATTGGAAAGGCTCTCGTTCATCTGCTGGATTTCTACGGAGCGGTAAAGGCTGTCCTGCCTTTCCCTTTCTTTGGTGAGCTGGTAGTTTTTCTGGCTCAGGATGAAGTCTTCCTCAGCCTTCAGATACTCGTCTCTTGAAACAAGCTTGTCTGCATAGAGAGCCTTGTACTGCTCGTATGTGCGCCTGTTCCTCTGGACTTCCATCTCCAGGGCAAGCCTCTCCTTGCGTACGGAGAGCTTCTGCTGTTCCATGGAAATCATGGTGTTACGCAGGATGTTCTCCTTTTCGGCCAGGTCTGCCTCGGCGTTGAGAATCTGAAGGTCCAGATTGTCGTTCCTCAGGCGGAGAATCGGATCGCCCTTCTTTACGGCAGTGCCTTCCTCTATGAGAATCTGCTCCACCACTCCGCCTTCCATCGGGCTGAGCTGTATGGTAACCATTGGCTGAACCTGGGCGTTGATCCTGATGTAATCTTTGAACTCTCCCTTTTTCACTTCGCTGAGAGTGATGCTCTTGGCATCTGCCCTGAGAGTCTTCTGGTTACCCTTGGCAAGAAGGTAAACCACAAAGAGCAGCACAAACGCTCCCAGCCAGTATGGGATGGCTTTCATCGTGAAAGCCCGGCTTATTCCCTGTTTCTTTTCAATAACCCTATCCATATCGATTGCTATCCTATTTCTTTATTATTTGTGTAATTATCGCTGAGACAGATAACTCTGCCCCTGATAATATCTGAGAACCTTTTCCTTGATCATATAGGTGAGCTGGGCCTGAAGCCTGTCGGCCTGAGCCTGGAGCCAGGTGTTTACTGCTGTCTGATACTCTATGGAGGAAATCATGCCCTGCTCGTATTTCTTGACATTCAGCTTATATGCTTCTTCCTGGACTTCAGCCCTTTTTACGGCCAGCTTCCAGGATGAGAGGGTATTGTCCCTGTCCTGTACGGCCCTTTTTACCTCAGAGGCCAGCTCTGTCATCTTCTGGTCTCTTTCGGCGACAGCCTTGTCATACGCGTTCTTTCTCCTTCTTACAGACGATTGAGACTGGAGTCTGTTATATATCGGAATGCTTATACTTACCTGAAGGTATTCTCCACTGTTGTTCTTGAACTGCTCCCTGAATGGAGTCGGCGTGTAGCCGGCTCTGCCTGGATATGTGAAATAAGACGTTGACCAGCCACCATTAAGGCTCAGGCTCGGAGCCAGCTGCCATCTGGCTGTGGAAAGCTGTCTTTTGGCATTGCTGACATTTCCCTCGGCGATTATTGCCTGGGGATTGTGGGCCAGAGCGTAATCTACAATCTGACTGATGTCTTCTTTCGTGCCGGCGGACTCATTTGCAAGACGGGACGGCTCGTTCTCATCCAGGACAAGAGGCTCCTCCATCGGCCACATCATCACGCTCTTAAGGGTAAGAAGCGCATCTTCCGCACGGTTCTTGGCCTGAAGACTCTGATACTGCTTGTCTGAAAGCTCGGCTTCCATCTGGACAACGTCTGCGTAAGCCTTCCTGCCTAGCTGCTCTTCCTTTCTGGCTTTGGAAAGAGACAACTCGGCGGCTGCCACCTGATCCTGGAGAATCTTTGACAACTCAGTATAATAAAGTACATTGCTCCAGGCTTCCATAGTTGCCAGACAAACCTCATCCTCAGTCTGTTGCTCCCGGCTGATACCCATAAGAAGAGAAGTCTCTGCAATCTTCATATTGTTGACTGCCTGGAATCCGTCAAACAAAGTAAGGCCGGCTGAAAGAGAATATCCGTTGTGGAAAGACTTGATGTTGCTGTAGGTGTTGGTCTCAGGGTCAACGCTTCGGCCCCAGTTGTAATAGCCATAAGAAGATGCACTCACAAATGGAGTGAAAGTTTTCAGAATCGCATCTCTACGCTCCACTCTGGCATCGGAAAGATCCGCCTGGGCCATCTTCATCTTTGATGAATGCTCCACGGCATATTCCATACACTGAAGGAGAGTCATCGGCATTGGGGACTCTGCGCTTTCCCCGGTGTCAGCCATATCTTGGGCTAAGGACCCGCCTGCTGAAGAAAGCATCAGGAAAAGCGCAGCAGACCACGCAAACAAACATCTAACTGAATTAACTTTAACCATAACCTGAAATCAATCGCAACATATAGTAGCACCACCCGTGCCACAAAAGTCAAATCGCTGAGAAACAGGAGGTTTAAGAAAAAAACAAAAAGAAAAGGGTGTAAATTTTCTTTACACCCCTTATAATTTGTTTACAGGCCGGATTTAAGCTTTCTGGGCTCTCTTCTTTTTCCTGAATGAACGGATTATTATGTCTATGAGGATAAGGGCCAGGATACAGAGTCCGCCGAAGATAATGTAAGGCAGGTAGCTCGGCTTGTTGGTTGCGGCAGGAACCGGATAACTGTCGCCGAGAATAACCTTGTCTCTCAGATAAACTGCGTAAGCATACCATTCCTGAATGTCTGCATTATCCAGGAACCAGCCAGCGGCATTACCCCTGAGGCTGCAGTATCTTTCAATATCCGGAACTTCCTTTCCATCCTTGTTCTTAGGCTCCAGGCTCAGAAGGCCGTGGGATTTCTCACCTGCCAGAGAGATGTTGTTTGCCGTGTAAAGGTCGGTGACAACAGGATAGAGGTCTGAGGAGACAATCTTCTTGCCGTGAACATAAACATCCTTTACCCTGAAGAACTTAGGCATACGGGAGTTGTATGTGTAGTTCAGTCCGTAGAAGCTGATGTGGGTATCAGGATTCTCGGCTGAAGAAGAGCAGTTGAATTCGCAGATCTTCTTGATTTCGCTTCCCTTCAGGAAAACAACCACCAGCTGACTGCCAGGGTTCTTATGGGAATCCCTGCCGAGAGAAAGGGTATTGAATACATCGTTGTAAGTGATATTGCCTTCAGGAAGTGGCTGGCGGAGGACTCCGTCAGGAACGACTGCAACCAGGCGGGAAGAATCAATTCCCAAGTCGGTAAGGAAATATGCAGCGTTGAAAATAGCCTTTGCAACATCGTAACCCATAGGGTTGAAACCGGTTGGATCTGTCTTTATGGAAAGAGGAGTCTTGATGGAATCAATTACATCGAACGGAGCTGAGTGATAACGCTTTCCGAACTGGTCAACAACTTTTTCCTTGAGCTTGTCGAAGATAATCTGGGTAGCAGGATCAGGAGTAATATCTTCAGGAACAGGAAGAAGTTTGAAATCGGAAACAGTAACGCCTGAGGCGCTCTTGTCAAGATCAACTTCACCGATGAAGTCTCCGTTGGCTCCGGCGGAAACGATTGCTGTATTGCCGACCACATAAGGCTCAGTAAGGGCCTCGTGATCGTGACCGCTTACAATCAGGTTGATTTCCGGGCACTCGGTGGCAAGACGTGCATCCTCGCTGTTCTCCCTTGCAAGGGCTCCGCTGTGACTAAGGGCGATGATGAAGTCAACGCCAGCCTTCTGGAGAGCAGGAATGATCTGCTTTGCGACCTCTACCGGATCCTTCCACGGCATTCTGCCCTTGACTGCACTGGTCTCATATGCGTTTTTTCCAAGAAGGCCAAATACGCCAATCTTCTTTCCTCCTTTTTCCAGAATCAGGTATCTCTGATGGTTGATGTAAGGAAGAGCCTGGGCAAAATCCTTATTATCACCGGCATCAATATTGGCGGTAATGTTCAATGGCCAATCCATAAGAGTGTTGGTCACAGGGTTGATGGAATTGCCCTGGATACGGGAATTGTAGAACATGAAGGCCAGGGAAGTGAGCCCAAGGTCAAAGTCGTGGTTTCCGAACACGAATGCATCGTAACCAGCCAAAGCCAGCTGACGGTATTCAGTTGCATCTATCTCTGTGAAAGCAGAGTAGATAGAGCCGAAGGAATAATCTCCGGCATCCAGGGTAACAACTCCGCAGCCTTCTGCCTGAGCCTTTGCCCTCTCCTGATTGATGAAGGCTGTAAGCCTAGGATATTTCTCCGCACATGAATGAAGGTCAGAAGTAAAAATCACCTTTACTTTCTGTGCATTGGAAGCGTTGCAGAACAGAAGTGCTGCAATCACCATCGCTGAAAAAGCTAAGAATCTTCTCATATATTAAAGTTTATTTTTCCAAAAAACGTCTCATTTCAGAAGCCATCTCCTCTGCCTTGAGGGCTGCGGTTTCTGCAAATTTCTCTGTAGAGTCGGCATAAATAATGCCTCGTGAAGAGTTTACGAGCAGGCCACAATGGGAGTTCATTCCGGCTTTGGCCACATCCTCTACCGTACCTCCCTGGGCTCCAACTCCAGGAACCAGGAAGAAATTGTCCGGACAGATCTGCCTTATCCTGGCAAGCTGTTCCGGACGTGTGGCTCCAACCACAAACATCGTATTCTCCTTAGTACCCCATTGGGAAGCCTTACGGATAACCCTCTCGTACATAGGGACCTGTAGCTGAGATTCATATTGATACTCGTTCTGTTCCACGGTAGGAAGGGTTTCAAAATCCACGGCAGTAACGTTGGAAGTCAGAGCCAGAAGGATCACCCACTTATCCTTGTAGGAAAGGAACGGAAGGATTGCGTCCCCTCCCATATAAGGAGACAGAGTAACCGCATCGCTGTCCATTCTCTCGAAGAATGCCTTGGCATACTGACGGGCAGTATTCCCTATATCTCCCCTTTTTGCATCGGCGATGACAAAAATGCCGGGATAAGTATCCCTTATATACTGGACTGTCCTTTCCATTTCCATCACGCCCTCCCATCCGGCCGCCTCGTAGAATGCCGTATTGACCTTATAGGCAACGGCATATGGAATCGTGGCGTCAATGATGTCTTTGTTGAAAAGGAAGATGGCCTCGGCATCTGACATCGTAACGTTCCTTTCCTTGACACAGGATGGAATCTTATCCAGATCCGTATCCAGTCCCACGCAAAGGAAACTTCCTTTCTTTTTAATCTGGGCGTATAACTCGTCGTAAGTCATTCTATTTGTCTTTAATAAGCTCAATTAAGCAGCAACCCTCCCGTGAAGGAGGAGAGCTTTTCCTGGGCATATTCCAATGTTACTTTGAAAGATTTCTTTCCGGAAGACGGAGCCTCGTACATCGCATCCACCATAATGGCCTCGCAGATGGACCTGAGCCCTCTTGCCCCGAGATTGTACTTTATGGCTGTATCCACTATCAGATCCAGAACGCTTTGGTCTACCTTGAGGTCTATGCCATCCAGCTTGAATATCTTGACATACTGCTTCATAAGAGCATTCTTAGGCTGGGTGAGAATATCCATAAGAGCCGCTCTGTCAAGAGGATGGAGGAAGGTCACCACCGGAAGTCTTCCGATGAGTTCCGGAATCAGACCGTATGAACGCAAATCCTGAGGCGCTATGTAGCGCAGCAGGTCTTTCTTGTCCACACCCTTGGTCTTCTCCTGGACTCCGTAGCCAACTACTTTGGTATTCAGCCTCTGGGCAATCTTCTTGTCTATGCCCTCAAACGCGCCGCCGCAAATGAAGAGTATGTTGTTGGTATTCACGGCAATCATCTGCTGTTCAGGATGCTTACGCCCTCCCTGAGGCGGAACGTTCACGATGTTTCCCTCCAGGATCTTCAGCATTGCCTGCTGAACTCCCTCTCCGGAAACGTCACGTGTAATGGATGGATTGTCACTCTTGCGGGCGATCTTGTCTATCTCATCGATGAAGACAATTCCCATCTCAGCCTTTGCAACATCATAATCAGCATCTTGCAGGAGCCTTGTAAGAATGCTCTCCACATCCTCACCCACATATCCTGCCTCGGTCAGCACGGTAGCGTCGACGATGGCAAACGGAAGATGGAGCATCTTGGCAATGCTCCTTGCCAGAAGGGTCTTGCCTGTTCCAGTAGGTCCTACCATCAGGACATTGGACTTTTCCAACTCCAGCCCTGAAGCATCTTCCTTCTGGTTAAGAATCCTCTTGTAGTGATTGTAGACAGCCACGCTAAGGAACTTCTTGGCCTCCTCCTGTCCTATCACATATTGATCGAGATACTTGTGTATTTCCTTAGGAGAAAGGAGCTTGAAATCTTGTTTAACCTGGGAGACAAACTTATTATTGTCTAGGGATGGCTGATTCTTATGAATGTAGCTGTGGATATTCTCCACGCAATCCGTGCAGATGCACTCGGAAGAACGGCCTATCAGCAGGGCGCCCTCTTTCTCAGTCCGTCCGCATATGATACACCTTGGAATCCGCTGGTTTCCCCCTGTTCCTTTAGCTCCGCTAGCCATATTACTTCTTCTTGGCCTTGGCCAGAATCTCGTCTATCATTCCGTATTCCTTAGCCTCCTGGGATGTCATCCAGTAATCCCTGTCAGCATCTTTCTCTATCTGCTCCAGGGTCTTTCCGGTGTTCTGAGCCAGAGATTCATACAATTCCTTCTTCGTCTTGATGATTTCCCTTGCCTCAATCTCTATGTCGGAAGCCTGTCCGGATGTCCCGCCCATAGGCTGATGAATCATTATCCTTGAATGAGGAAGCGCACTGCGCCTGCCCTTCACTC
This sequence comes from uncultured Bacteroidia bacterium, assembly GCA_902789435.1. Taxonomy (GTDB): domain Bacteria; phylum Bacteroidota; class Bacteroidia; order Bacteroidales; family UBA932; genus Egerieousia. The sequence continues at coordinate 10,153 of CADAOA010000047.1, forward strand.
CCGCAGCCAGAAGCACAGCAGCCATAGAAGCCGCCATACCCGTGCAGATGGTGCAGACATTAGGGTTAACCAGATTCATGGTGTCATAGATACCCCAACCGGCGTAAACCTGTCCGCCGGGAGAATTGATATAAAGCTGGATATCAGCCTCAGGATCTGCGCTTTCCAGATACAGAAGCTGTGCCTGGATAATGTTAGCCACATCATCGTTGATAGGAACTCCAAGGAAAATGATCCTGTCCATCATAAGGCGGGAGAACACATCCATGGAGGCAACGTTGAGATGCCTTTCCTCGATGATTGTAGGGTTGATGTATGCAGCGGTCTGGGCTGCATAGCCGTCCAGCTTCAGGGAACTGATGCCTTTACGGTCTGACGCGAAAAGTTTAAAATCCTTATTCATATTTTAGCTTATTCTGCCTTAGCCTTTGCGGTTTTCTTCTTGGCAGGTTTTTCTTCCTCAGCTTTTGCAGCTTTCTTTGCGGGAGCCTTTTTCTTTGCTGGCTTTGCCGGTGCTGCATTATCGTTCAGAAGGGCAAGTTCCTCACGGGTAACTTCCTTTACGTCAGCGGTAACGATACCCTTTACATATTCCAGGACCTTATCCTCCTCGCACTTTTCATAAATGCGGTTTACTTCTTTCTCGTTATTGAGCATCTGCTCAGCATATTGGGTCAGGGTCTGCTCCGGAACCTGTCCAAGACCATACATTGCAAACTGCTGGGCTGTCATAGCCTTGGCAACATTAAGAAGATCATCCTTAGAGATATTCATCTTCTGGTCGGTGAAGATCTTGCGGCTTATCATCTGCCAGCGGTAATCCTGCAGGAAGAGAGGGAACTCTTTCTCGATCTGCTCCATGGTGAACTTGCCGTCGTTGACCCTGAAAAGCCACTTCTTCAGGAAGTTCTCAGGAAGAGGAAGATCCGCCTTCTTTACAAGGAAGTCTATCAGGTCTCTGCGATAACGCCACTCGCTCTCCTGCTTGTACTCGCCCTTAAGCCTCTCTGCCAGAGCCTTCTCGAAGCCCTTCTCATCCTTAACGGTATCTTTGCCGAAGAGACGGTCGAACAGAGTCTGCTCAACTTTTGCAGGAACGAAAGTCTGAACCTTTCCGATGGTGAGCTTATAAACCGGATTGGCTGCATCAAACTCCTCCTTCTTGATTCTCAGCAGTGAAGCCCTGTCAGTCTCGTTAGGGAAGCACTTTACGACATCAATGTCGAAGCTGTCGCCGGCCTTCTTTCCGATGAACTGCTTCTTGTTCTTCTCGTCGATGCTCTTGAGGGTGATGAATGTCTTCTCGACTTTCTTGTCGCCCTGCTCCAGGTTTACTTCCAGGAAATCCTCCTCGCCGGCCTTCTCAGTGTCCTCAAGGGAACCGAACTGACGGAGAATATCCTCCTTGTATTTTGCAAGAGCGTCATCCTCAACCTTTATGTCGTAGTAAGCCACCTTGTCTGCCTTGTCA
>CADAOA010000048.1 GCA_902789435.1 uncultured Bacteroidia bacterium
AGACTGGAGAAGGCCCCAGACGGTGGTGTTCCTATCTTTGCACCAGGCAGCGCATTCACAAATCAATGAGACAGTTATAGGACTGTCCTTATCTCTTACATACTCCCCTACCGCAAAGCCGAAACTCTCCTCTCCACCACAGACATAAATGCCCTTTCCCTCGTTATGAAGGATGACCTCAGCGATGTTCTTGAAACCGGTCAGAACGTTGTACCATTTAACGCCGAAATGGTCTGCGATGTCGCTCATCAGATTGGAGGTTACGATGGTCTTTATGATGTAAGGGAAACGATGGTCGAGTGTGGTGGAATTTGAATCGTTTTCTTTTTTGTCAGTGTCTTTTTTGAGGCGGCCAAGATCCTGCCAGCGCTGTAACATATAATAGGTAAGGATGCAGTTCATCTGGTTGCCGTTGAGGAGGACGAGATGGTTGTTTTCATCCCTTACGGCAATGCCGCAGCGGTCAGCATCAGGATCGGAGGCGCAGACGATTTCAGCACCTACCCTTTCTGCCAGGTCAACAGCCATCTTGAGGGCTGTAGGCTCCTCAGGATTAGGAGATTGAACCGTTGGGAACTCGCCCGTGTTGACGCACTGTTCCTCAACGAGATGGACGTTGGTAAAGCCCATTTCCTTCAGGGCCCTTGGAACGATTTTCACGCCGCAACCGTGGAGCGGAGTGTAGACGATTCCAAGGTCGTGATGACGCTTGACGCTCTCAGGAGAAACGTGGAGCGTGGCCAGATCCTTAAGGTAGGCATCGTCCAGCTCTTCCCCTACCATCTCTATGAAGCCAAGGCCTTTTCTCTCGGCGATCTCAGCGTTGCTGAGTCCCTGGCAGCATTCTCCTATGCCTTCAGGACAGCAATTTACGGAAGCGTTGTCATCGGCGCAATTTACTGAAGCGTTGCCACCGGCCTTATGCCACTTTACCTGGGAAATATCGGTGATCTTGTTCACCTCCGCAATGATGTTCTTGTCGTGAGGAGCGATAACCTGGGCTCCGTCTGACCAATAAGCCTTGTATCCGTTGTAAATCTTAGGGTTATGGGAAGCGGTAACCATCACGCCACCCTGGCAGCCGTAATAGCGGATAGCATAGCTCAGCTCAGGGGTCGGGCGGAGTTCCTTGGTAAGATATACGTGGAAACCGTTGGCCTCGAAAATTTCAGCCACGATCTTGGAGAAATAGTCGGAATTGTTGCGGCAGTCGTGGGTGATGGCAACCTTGATCTGGCGAAGCTGGCCGAAACACTTCTTCAGGTAGTTGGCAAAGCCCTGGGTGGCCATGCCCACCGTATAGCGGTTCATGCGGTTGGAACCTGCTCCCATTATGCCACGGAGGCCACCTGTTCCAAACTCAAGGGTCTTGTAGAAGGCGTCTTCCAGGAGTTTCGGGTCTCCGTCCAGGAGGTTCCTGACTTCCGCCTTGGTCTGTTCGTCATATCCGTCGCCGAGCCACTTCTGGGCTGCCTGCATTATTCTCTCATCCATATCGTTTGATATTATTTGCGTTTAATAACGAATTATTGCGTTTTGAATCCTTCAAATTTAATAAAAATACGGTAAATTTGCCGTATAAAGATTTCTTTGCTTCAAATTCTGAAACTATGAGCGAACAGATCAAGCACGAGTGCGGCGTGGTTCTTATACGCCTGCTGAAACCACTTTCTTACTATCAGGAAAAATACGGGACTCCTCTCTACGGACTGAACAAGCTGTATCTGATGATGGAAAAGCAGCATAACCGTGGGCAGGAGGGTGCAGGACTGGCCTGCGTGAAGATTGATTCAAAACCGGGAACGGAATATATCTTCCGCCAGAGGGCACTGGGAAACACTGCCATCTCAGAGTGCTTCGAGAACGTGACCAAGGAGATTGAGGAAGCCCGCAAGGGGCCGGTGTATGACACTGATCTGCCGTACATTGGAGAAGTTTACATAGGACATCTGAGATACTCCACCACCGGAAGGAGCGGGATGAGTTACGTGCATCCTTTTTTGAGGAGGAATAACTGGAGGAACAGGAACCTCTGCCTGGCCGGAAACTTCAACATCACCAACGAGAAAGAACTCTTCTCGATGATGGTCCAGGGGCAGGGACAGCATCCCCGCAGCGATGCGGACACCTTCCTGATTCTGGAACAGATGGGAGCCCTGCTGGACGAGCACCACTCCACCCTTTACAGAAAGTACAAGAAGCTGGGGCTGAAGGGAGAGGAACTCAATGCAAAGATTGAGGATAACATTGATATGGAGGGAGTTATCGCAGAGGCATCCCGTTACTGGGACGGCGGATTCTGCATCGTGGGATCCACAGGAAGCGGAGAGAGCTTCGTCTTCCGCGACAGATGGGGAATCAGGCCGTGCTTCTATTATATAGATGACGAGATCGTGGTAGCAGCCTCCGAGAGAGCCGCCATCCAGACGGCCCTGGACGTGAAATATGACAAGGTCCAGATACTCCAGCCGGGAGAAGCCATAACCATACACAAAGACGGGAAATACAACATCAGCTGCCTGGTAAAGCCCGAGAATCCAAGACCTTGCTCCTTCGAAAGGATATATTTCTCCAGAGGAAGCGACGCCGACATCTACCGGGAAAGGAAGGACCTGGGAAGGCTGCTGATCCCGCAGATACTGGATGTGTGCCCGAATCTGGACAAGACCGTCTTCTCCTTCATTCCGAACACCGCGGAAGTGGCGTTCATGGGTATGATCGAGGGGCTGAACGAACATCTTAATTCCCTGAAACTTAAGAAGATATCCGAACTACTCGGGAAGTGCTGCACAGATTCCGGATGCTGCGGCAGCGAGGAGTTTGAGACCCTGTGCCGACAGGAGAATGTAGATGTTAATACGAGGATCAAGGAAATACTCGGGCACAAGATCAGGACGGAAAAGCTGGCGATCAAGGACATAAAGATGAGGACCTTCATCGCTGAGGGAAGCACCAGGAATGACCTTGCGGCGCACGTGTATGACATTACCTATAACAGTATAGAGCCGGGAGTGGATTCCATAGCGGTGATAGACGACAGTATCGTCAGGGGAACAACTCTTCGCCAGAGTATCATCAAGATACTTTCCAGGCTGGAACCGAGGGAGATAGTGATTATTTCATCATCCCCTCAGATCAGGTATCCGGACTGCTACGGAATAGATATGAGCAGGATGGGAGAATTTATCGCCTTCAACGCGGCGGTGGCCCTGCTTAAGGAAAGAGGAATGGAGAAGGTCCTCAGCGATGTCTACCGCAAGTGCAAGGATGCGGAGAAGCGGCCGCTGGAGGATTATCGTTCCGGGGTAGATAATTACGTGAAGGAAATATATGCACCGTTTACGGATGAGGAGATCTCCGAGAAAATAGCCCAGATGGTAACTCCGGCGGAATTGGAAGGAAGGATTCCAGTCCATGTGGTGTTCCAGAGCATAGAGAATCTGCACAAGGCTTGTCCGGAAAACAACGGAGACTGGTACTTCAGCGGAGACTACCCTACTCCTGGAGGCACCAGGACCGCAATCCAGGCCTATATCAACTGGTACGAAGGCAATCCTTACAAGAGAGGCTACAGCCGGTAATTTTGATTTTTACTACTGCAAAAGATATTGATTTTTAAGAAAAAGTCAGTATCTTTGTTAGAAGTTTAATCAAAAAGTACTCTATGAACATATTCGTATCCAGTCTGAGCTTCAGAGCAAGAAGGGAGGACCTTGAAAAGCTATTTGCCCCATTTGGGGAAGTGTCATCAGCAAGAATCATAACCGATAAGGTAACCCACAGATCAAAGGGCTATGGATTTGTAGAAATGAGTGAGGAGGATGGTCTGAAGGCAATCGAGGCGTTGAACGGTTCCGAGCATATGGGAAGAACCATTAACGTGGCAGCCGCTACGTCAGAGAGAACACCAAGACCAGCTCCTGCAGCTCCTGCAGAAGGCCCGGTAGAGTAATATCTTATTGATGATACCACATTAAAAAAAAGACATCCGGATTTTTCCGGATGTCTTTTCATTTTGCTTGGTTTTCAGCTTAGTTAGCGCTCTCCTCGATGAACTTGTGATACTTGTCGTAGTTGGCCTGATACTCAGGTTTTTCGTCGCGGAAGCGGAAATAGATCTGCTTCAGGTACTCTGCGCAACCTCTCTTGATTTCAGGATCCTCAGCGATTGAGAAAGCTCTCTCGAAAGGCTCGATAGCCTTCTTCAGGCAATCGTTCATCTGGTTGTTGAGTTCAGCGAACTTGGCGTCGTCCGGTTCCATGGAAGCCTTGTCCTGGAGGTCGAGAGCCATCTGATAATAGGTATCACCCTCGTTGTAAGGAGCGAATACGTAAGTAGGATTGAGTTCTGCAGCCTTGCGGTAGAGCTCGATGCACTTGTCGTACTGCTTCATGTTCTTGTAGAGGTTACCCTCGGCATAAACCAGTGAAGCGTTGGTTGGCTCGTTCTCCTGTGCCTTCTTGAGGACTACGATGATCTTCTCAGGATCGTCGTTGGTCTCCAGATAGGTGTTGATCAGGGAAACCAGGATACCCTGGTTGGTTGGGAATCTCTCGAATCCCTTGCCAAGGATCTCCTTGCACTTAACGGTGTCACCCTGAGCCTTGTAGCTGTCTGCAAGCATAGCGATGATATCACCGTCTGCGATGTTGAGGTCTACGCACTTCTCGAAGATCTCGATGGAACGCTTGCTGTCCTTTGCAAGGACGGAAGCGATACCGGCGTAAATCAGACCGTTGGTGTCAAGAGCTCCAACTGCAGGGCGGGCGTTAACCAGGTAACTCATCTCGAATGCCTTGGAAGCATCTGCATAGTCCTGCATGTTGTAGTCAACCATTGCTGCATCCCAATGTCTCTTTGCAAGAGCAACATAGAGAGGCTGCAGATCCTTGGTGGAAGCACCCAGCTCGGCTGCCTTGTCATAAGCCTCGAGGCAGTTCTTCAGAGCGTCCTCAGCCAGAGGTTTGGTAACCTTGTAACCAGCAAGGACTCCCTGCTCTGTATAATAAACCTCCTTGTCGATATAAGTATCAACGTTGTAGGTCTTGCCGTTGATTTCCTTCTGCTCGCTACCCAGTTTGATGGCACCCTTAAGAAGAAGAGCGGTCTGCTGAGCGGAATTCTTGAGGAAAAGACCATTGATTGGAGCATCGTAGCAATCTGCGTAAGCATTACCGAGCTTCAGATAGTTGGAGGCATCGGCCTTCTTGGCAATAGCTTCTTTCGCCTTAGCAAGGTCCTTGAGAGCCCTTGAGCCCTCCTTGGATTGTGCGCCGATGGTCGGAACGATCATCAGTACAGCAGCTAATGTGATAAAAAATCTTTTCATTTCTGTAATTATTAAGTTATTATTGTTATTCCTGTGTTTGTGTATCTTCTTCATTTTCTGCAGCTTCCTGAGCCTTCAGGTCTTCGCTCTTAGGTACGGCGCAAACGGCTGCGATGCTGTCCGTATCCTTAATGTTGATGAGCTTGACTCCCTGGGTCGCCCTTCCGGCTACCTTTATCAGGGATGTAGCCACCCTTATGACGATGCCGGAACGGTTGATGATCATAAGGTCGTTCTCATCGGTTACTGCCTTCAGTGCAATAAGCTTGCCAGTCTTGTCCGTGATGTTTATGGTCTTCACGCCCTTGCATCCGCGGCTGGTCACCCTGTAGTCATCCAGCTGGCTGCGTTTGCCGAAGCCGTGCTCGCTGACAACCAGGATGGTCTTGTCGGTTGTACCCGGTTCTACACAAATCATACCGACGACTTCGTTGCCTTCCTCCAGCTCGATTCCCCTTACGCCGGTACCGGTACGACCGATGGCCCTAACCTTTGATTCATCGAACCTTACGCACTTGCCCTCCTTGGCCGCGAGCATGATCTGGTTGCTGCCGTCGGTGAGGATAGCCTCGATGAGCTCGTCCCCTTCCCTGACGTTGACTGCGATCACGCCGTTCGCCCTAGGACGGGAGTAAGCCTCCAGGGTGGTCTTCTTGATGATACCCTTCTTGGTGGCCAGAACCACATAATGGGAGTTGATGTATTCCTCATCCTTGAGGCGGTTGACGTTGATGTAGGCGCAAACCTTCTCTCCCTGGGCTATGCTCAGAACGTTCTGGATGGCCCTTCCCTTAGTAGTCTTGGTACCTTCAGGAATCTGGTAAACCTTGAGCCAGAAGCACTTGCCGCTATTGGTAAAGAACAGCATAGTGGAGTGCATGTTGGCCACATAGATGTGCTCTATGAAATCCTCGTCCCTGGTGGCGCTTCCGCGGCTTCCCTTTCCTCCGCGATTCTGGAGGCGGTACTCTGTAAGCGGAGTACGCTTGATGTATCCCAGGTGGGAGATGGTGATTACCATATCGTCGTCTGCGATGATGTCCTCGTAGTTGAACTCGCTCTCGTCCGGATGGATCTGGGTGCGGCGCTCATCGCCGAACTTCTTCTTCACTTCCTCGAGCTCCTCCTTGATAATGCCCATCTGGAGCTTGACGTCGCCGAGGATGGTGTTTATCTTGTTGATGAGGGCTCTAAGTTCTGCAAGCTCGTCTTCCAGCTTCTTCTTCTCCATCTTGGCCAGCTGCCTGAGTCTGATTTCCACGATGGCGGCTGCCTGGATCTCGGTCAGGCCGAACCTTGCGCACAGAGCGGTCTTTGCGCTCTCCACGGTCTCGCTCTCGCGGATTATCTTGATCACCTCATCTACGTGATCCAGTGCAATGCACAGTCCTTCAAGGATGTGGACGCGGTCCTGAGCCTTCTTCAGGTCGAACTTCAGGCGGCGTACTACCACATCGTGACGGTGGCGCACATAATATTTGATGAGTTGCTTGAGATTCAGCTGGCGAGGTCTTCCGTCCACCAGGGCCACATTGTTTACGGCAAAGCTGCTCTGGAGCTCGGTATGCTTGAAGAGGTTGTTTACAACCACCTGGCTCACAGCACCTACCTTCAGCTTTACAACCAGACGCATGCCACTCTTGCGGTCACTTTCATCATTTACATAGACGATGTCCTCGATCTTCTTGTTGTCCACCATCTGGGAAATCTGCTTGATCAGCTCGTTCTTGTTGACCATGTAAGGAATTTCCTTTATCACGATGGTTTCCCTTCCGCTCTTCTCGTTGACCTCGATGTCAGTGGTTCCGCGGATGATGATGCGGCCCTTGCCGGTCTCGTAGGCATCCTTGATGCCCTGCAGGCCCATTATGGTGCCGCCGGTAGGGAAATCAGGACCCTTGATGTACTGCATCAGGCCCTCGGTGTCTATGTCCGGGTTATCGATGTAGGCGATTATGCCGTCGCAGACCTCGGTCAGGTTGTGAGGCGGCATCATGGTTGCCATACCTACGGCGATACCGTTGGTTCCGTTGATAAGAAGCAGCGGAAGCTTGGCAGGGAGCACGGTCGGCTCCATGTACTCGCCGTCGAAATTCGGGATGAAATCCACGGTATCCTTCTCCAGGTCCTTGAGGACTTCCTCACCGGCCGGCATAAGCTTCACTTCCGTATATCGCTGAGCTGCAGGAGGGTCTCCTCCCACAGATCCGAAGTTACCCTGGCCGAATACCAGCGGGTAACGCATGTTCCAGGTCTGGGCCAGGCGGACCATCGCGTCATAGACGCTGCTGTCTCCGTGCGGGTGGAACTTACCCAAAACGTCTCCCACCACGCGGGCGGACTTCTTGGTCTGGCCGCCGGAGGTGATGTTCAGCTCCTTGCCCATATCGTAAAGAATCCTGCGGTGTACAGGCTTCAGACCGTCTCTTACATCAGGAAGAGCACGGGAAACAATAACGCTCATAGAGTAATCGATGTAAGCGGTCTTCATCTGATCCTCTATGTTTATCCTCTGGATAATTCCGTGGTTGAATCCCCCCTCTCCCTCTGGCACGGGTGTGCCGTTCAAATCCTTGTTCTCGTCCATTTATACCTCTTTAATTTTAACTTTCAAATTTACGAAATCCCCCACTTTTTTCCAAACTTTTTTACCTATAAAATACGCGCGTGAGGCACCGGTTTTCCATCGCGAAGAAAAATCCCCCTGCAGGCTCTTTTAACGCGTATTTTTCGTATCTTTAACCCCAAATATTTTAGAAGCGCAATGTATATCGATTTTCCTGAAATACTCAACGCCATAATCGCCTACTCCAAGGAGGAAGCGATAAGGCTCGGAAGCTATGTACTTACCACGGACCATCTGGTTCTTGGAATGATACGCCACTCGGACAACGCGGCTGTTGCCAGGCTGCTGGAACTGGGGATAGACATCTCCGCGATGAAGAAATCCATCGAGGATACCATCGGCAAGGGAGAGCCCGTTCCGGAGAACAAGGCCAACGAAATAGCCCTGTCCACGGCGGCCAGCACGGCATTGAAGCTTATGTATCTGGAAGCCAGGAGCCTGAAGTCTCCGTCTCCGGGAAGCCTCCATCTTCTGCTGGCCATAATGAGAGGCAACAGTACGGCGGCTATCGATTATCTGCATATGCAGGGCATACATTACGCTACCATCAAGAACATAGAGCCGGACAGCGCTCCCGAGGCTCCGAGAGCCCCTGGAGACGATCTTCTGGGCGGTATTTCCTCCGCCGGGGCTGCTTCCGGTCCTTCCGAAGGAGGCCAGAGTGCAGACAGTTTCCCGGCATCCGAAGGAGAAGGCGGCGTAAGGCAGAGCCAGAGCACCGCTCCGCAGAGCAAGACTCCGGTCCTGGACAGCTTCGGCTTCGACCTGACGAAGGCTGCAGCCAATGACGAGCTGGATCCTGTCGTAGCCAGGGACAGGGAGATCGACCGCGTGGCCCAGATCCTCGGCCGCAGGAAGAAGAACAACCCTATCCTCATCGGTGAACCGGGTGTGGGAAAGAGCGCCATCGCAGAGGGCCTGGCCAACAAGATAGCGCACAAGGAAGTTCCTTACTCCCTGAGTGACAAGAGGATAATCTCTCTGGACATCGGCAGCATCGTTGCCGGAACCAAGTACAGGGGGCAGTTTGAGGAGAGGATGAAAGCCATACTCAACGAGCTGAAGAAAAACGACGATGTCATATTGTTCATCGACGAGCTCCATACCCTGGTCGGTGCCGGAGGAGCTTCCGGCAGCCTGGATGCGGCCAATATGCTAAAGCCGGCCCTGGCACGCGGAGAAATCCAGTGCATCGGTGCCACCACCCTGGACGAGTTCCGTGAGGTCATCGAGAAGGACGGCGCCCTGGAAAGGCGTTTCCAGAAGGTTATGGTAGAGCCTACGGACTTCGACCAGACCCTCCTCATCCTGCAGAACATCAAGGCCAAATACGAAGGCCATCACAACGTAACCTATACAGACGAAGCTCTCAAGAGCTGTATATCGCTGAGTCAGAGATACATATCAGACCGCTGCCTTCCGGATAAGGCGGTCGACATCATGGACGAGGCCGGCAGCCGCGCCCATATCAAGAACCTCAAGGTTCCTAAGAGCCTTTCAGAGCTGGAAAGCGCCGTATCCGTCCTCCAGACGGAAAAGAGCAAAGCCATCCGGGAGAAGAACTTCAAGCAGGCATCCATGCTCAGGGATATGCTCAAGACCAAGGAGGAAGAACTTGAGACCGCCCGCAAGAAATGGCGTACCAAGATGGAAAGCAACCCTGTGGTTGTGGACAAGGAGGACATCGAGGCCGTACTGAGCCAGAGCACCCAGATCCCTATCCAGAAACTCGCCCAGAGCGAAAGCAACCGACTGCTGAACATGGGCAAGACCCTAAAGGAGAGCGTCATCGGCCAGGACGAGGCCATTGACAAGGTCACCCGTGCCATACTGCGTAACCGTGCCGGCCTGAAGGATCCGGGCAAGCCTATCGGCACTTTCCTCTTCCTCGGCCCTACCGGCGTGGGCAAGACCCAGCTGGCCAAGGTGCTGGCCCGCAACCTCTTCGACACGGAAGATTCCCTCATCCGAATAGACATGAGCGAATTCATGGAGAAATTCTCCGTCAGCCGCCTCATCGGTGCTCCTCCAGGCTACATCGGATACAACGAAGGCGGAGAACTCTCCGAAAAAGTCCGCCGCAAGCCATACAGCGTGGTCCTTCTGGACGAGATAGAAAAGGCCCATCCGGACATCTTCAACCTCCTTCTCCAGGTTCTGGATGAAGGAAGGCTGACAGACTCCAACGGCCGCAACATAGACTTCCGCAACACCATCCTCATCCTGACTTCCAACATCGGAACCAAGGAACTCAAGGACTTCGGCCAGGGCGTAGGCTACGCCACCGCCACCAAGAGAGATGTCGTAAGCAAGAACCGCAGCATCATAGACAAGGCCCTGAAGAACCACTTCTCGCCTGAGTTCCTCAACCGTCTGGACGAGCAGATCCTCTTCAACCCGCTAACCAGGGAAGATCTGGAGAAGATCATAGACATAGAACTCAAGGGCCTGTTCTCCAGGGTTGAGCAGATCGGCTACAAGCTGAAGATCACCCCTGCCGCCAAGAAATACATCGCCGAAGAAGGCTACGATCCACAATACGGAGCCCGTCCGCTCAAGCGCGCCATCCAGAAGCTGGTGGAAGATCCTGTATCCGAAGCCATCATCTCCGGCCGCTTCAAGGTAGGAGAAACCATCGAGCTCAGCTACACCGACGGCCAGATCTCCGTCAAACCGAAATAAACACCCAGATCTCCGTCAAACCGAAATAAACACCCAGATCTCCGTCAAACCGAAATAAACACCCAGAT
>CADAOA010000049.1 GCA_902789435.1 uncultured Bacteroidia bacterium
GGTGCAAAAGCCAGAATCGGAAACGACACTGTATATGCCGGAAACGAAAAGCTGATGGAATCCATCGGAGTGAAATGGCATCCCTGCCACCACGCCGGCACTATAATCCACATTGCAATCAACGGAGAGTATTCCGGTCACATAGTCATCAACGACCAGATGAAGGAAGACAGCACCCAGGCGATCTCGGAACTTCGGTCTATGGGCATAGCAGATACCGTGATGCTTACCGGAGACCGGGAGGAGGTTGCAAGGCAAATCGCCGGGAAGCTGAATCTATCTGAATACCACTCGGAACTGATGCCTTCAGACAAGGTGAGAATCGTTGAACAGCTTCTGGAAAAAGGAACTCTGGCATTTGTGGGAGACGGCATCAACGACGCCCCTGTCCTTGCCAGGGCGGATGTCGGCATCGCGATGGGAGCTCTTGGAAGCGATGCAGCCATTGAAGCCGCAGACGTGGTGCTGATGGATGACAAGCCTTCCAAGATCGCCACTGCCATAAAGATTGCAAGACGCACACTTTCAATAGCCAGGCAGAACATCTGGTTTGCAATTGGAGTAAAGGTTGCAGTGCTTATCCTCGCCACTTTGGGTATCGCTACAATGTGGATGGCCGTGTTCGCCGATGTCGGCGTGACCGTCTTGGCCGTTCTAAACGCGATGCGCGCCCTGAAAGGATAAATTCATTATATTTGTTAGGTTATGAAAAAGATAATTCTCACAATCGCGGCTATGGCAATGGTTATTGCTTCCTGCGGACAGAACAAGAAAACAGAACAGACTCAGAACAATCAGGAGGAAAAACAAATGAAAACACTCGTGGCATTTTTCTCAGCGACAGGTACTACCAAGGCCCTGGCAGAGAAGGTTGCCGCTGTAACTGGCGGAGACCTTTATGAAATCAAGCCGGAAGTACCTTATACATCAGCCGACCTCGACTGGACAGTCAAGACTTCCCGCAGCAGTGTGGAGATGGCAGACAAGGCATCCCGTCCGGCTATCGTGAAAGACCTTGAGAATGCATCAGACTACGGAACCATTTACATCGGATTCCCGGTTTGGTGGTACACCGCCCCTACAATAATCAACACGTTCCTTGAGACTTACGACTTCTCCGGAAAGAACGTAGTGTTCTTCGCCACTTCAGGCGGAAGCACCGTAGACAAGGCCAACGCCCAGTTCAAGGAGCAGTATCCGGCTATAAAGTGGACTGCCGGAAAGGTTCTCAACAGAGCAACTGACGAGGATGTCAAGGCCTGGGTAGAATCGCTGAAATTCTAAAGGAAAAACAAGAATGAGTATGATCAACGATTTCATATACGACATCCCTTGCAGGGTGTATTTCGGAAAGGACCAGATGAAGAACCTCGGTCCGGAACTCAAGAAGTGGGGCAAGAGAGTGCTGCTGACCTACGGAGGCGGTTCCATCAAGCGCATCGGGCTGTATGACAAAGTGATGAAAGAACTGAAAGAAGCTCAGCTCGAGGTCTATGAACTCTCAGGCATAGAGCCGAATCCGAGAATTGCATCGGTGAGGAAAGGAGCCCAGATGTGCAAGGACCTCAAGATAGACGTGCTTCTGGCAGTTGGCGGAGGCTCAACCATAGACGCCACAAAGTTTATGGCAGCCGGAGCACTGGTGGACTTTGACCCGTGGGATTTCTTCGACATGAAAAAGAGGGTTCCGGTAGAGAAGGCTCTTCCGATAGTAAGCATACTGACACTCTCGGCTACGGGAAGCGAGATGGACTGCGGCGGAGTGATCAGCAATCCCGAAACCAACGACAAGATAGGATGCATGTGCCCTCCTATGCTCCCGAAGGCCTCTTTCCTGAATCCTGAAAACACCTTTACAGTAAGCCCTTACCAGACAGCCTGCGGAGCGGCAGATATGCTCAGCCATATCTTTGAGGTTTACTTCAATGTGAACACAGACCTCTATATGCTGGACTGCTTTATGGAAGGCCTGATGAAGACCATCATAAAATTTGCCCCGGTTGCGATGAAAGAACCGGAGAACTACGAGGCCAGAGCCAACCTGATGTGGACATCATCCTGGGCAATAAACGGCTTCATAGACGGCGGAAAGCGCCAGGCCTGGAGCTGCCATCCTATGGAGCACCAGCTCTCGGCGGTCTATGATATCACCCACGGCCTCGGCCTTGCCATACTGACTCCGAGATGGATGGAATACTGCCTGAATGAAAACACTGTGGGCAAGTTCGTGCAGTTCGGCGTAAACGTGTTTGGCATAGACGCTTCCCTTCCTCCTATGGATATCGCCCATAAGGCAATAGATATGCTCAGCGAATTCCTGTTCAAGACCCTTGGTCTCAAGAGCACACTCACAGATCTTGGAATAGACCAGACTCATTTCGAGGAAATGGCCCGGAAAGCCGTCAACGGCGGAACTCTGCCAGGTTTTATTCCTCTCCAGCAGAAAGATGTCGAGAACATCTACAAGATGTGCCTATAAGAGACATTTTTCTTAATTTTGTATGTTATGATAACTCTCATTCTGCTCATCGGTGCACTCGTACTGTTTATAAGCATCGGGCTTAACAATATTTCCACACGCCTGGGAATTCCGGCTCTGCTGGCCTTTCTTCTGCTGGGCGCTATCTTCGGTGTCACCGACGTGATTCCGTTCCAGATGGATGATTTCAGGTTTGCCCATAACTTCTGTACATGCGCCTTGATATTCATCATGTTCTACGGCGGTTTCGGAACCCGTTGGAGCGCCGTCAGGCACATAGCTACCGAAGCGGGTCTGCTGGCTTCTGTGGGAGTTGTCATAACGGCAGCCGTTACCAGCCTTTTGTGCTACTTTATTCTGCGTTGGGGACTGATAGAAAGCCTGATCCTCGGAGCTATAGTGAGCTCTACGGATGCCGCATCTGTATTCTCCATCCTCAGGACCAAGAAGCTCGGTCTGAAGAACAACACCTCCCCTATGCTTCAGGTCGAAAGCGGAAGCAACGACCCTATGGCATATATGCTGACCATCGGCATGCTTTCGATTGCAGACGGAAGTGCCTCAGGTGGAAAACTGGCCCTGATGCTGCTGATGCAGATCGGCATTGGAACCGCCTGCGGTCTGGTCATAGCCAAAATCGCCAGCCTTACGCTTCAGAAAGTTACCATCAAAGGCAGCGGCTACATCTCTCTGTTTATCCTGGCCCTTGCGGTTGCCAGCTATTCGATCCCGGACATTCTGGGAGGCAACGGCTACCTGAGCGTTTACCTGGTGGGAATGATCGTGGGTAACCAGGATTTCAAGGACAAGAAGACCATCGTGAACTTCTTCGACGGAATTAACGAGCTTATGCAGGTGCTGACCTTCTTCCTGATAGGCTTGCTGGTAGAACCGTCCAAGATGCCAAATGACATCATTCCGGCTATACTCATTTTCCTGTTCCTGCTTCTGCTTGCCAGACCGGCGGCTGTCTTCAGCGTGCTGGCACCATTCCGCAAATACAGTTTCAAGCAGATGGCCTTCGTGTCGTTCGTAGGCCTGAGAGGAGCATCCGCCATCGTTTTTGCCATAATGTGCATAAACGGAGACGAGCCAATCCAGCAGGATCTGTTCAACATAGTCTTCTGCCTGGTTGTCATATCAATAGCCTTCCAGGGCTCTATGATTCCGTGGGCTGCCAAGAAACTGGATATGATAGACAAGCACAGCAATGTACTCAAGTCCTTCAACGACTATACAGAAGACCACCTTCATTTCAGCTGGGTTGAAATCACTCCGGAGAGCAATATGTGCGGAAAGCAGGTTCACGAGATAAACTTCCCTAAGAATGTGCTGATTGCCCTCATACTGAGAGGGAATGAACAGATAATCGCAAGAGGAGACACTGTCCTTCAGCCTGGTGACAAGGCAATTATCGTCACCAAAGCGTTTGAAGGCTCTGACGCCATCTTCCTGGAAAAGACCATCAAGCCTACAAGCCGCAGAATCGGCAAGAAGATCAAGGAAGTTCCTGGAAGCGGCATTATCATCCTTATCCGAAGAGGAGACAAAAACATCATTCCTAACGGCAACACCGTCCTTTACGAAGGAGACCATCTGGTGCTGCTCAGATAAAGTGCCATGATAGACCAGATATTAGAGTTCAACAGAAAATTCGTGGAAGAAAAATCCTACGAAAAGTATCTTACAGAAAAATATCCAAAGAAGAAACTGGCCGTGCTCTCCTGCATGGACACCCGTCTGTCCGTCCTTCTGACATCCGCCCTGGGCCTGAAAAACGGAGACGCCAAGATCATCAAGAATGCAGGAGGAGTCATCCTATCTCCTTTTGACTCCGCGATAAGAAGTCTCATAGTGGCAATCTATGAACTTGGAGTAGAAGAAGTTATGGTCATCCACCATTCATCTTGCGGAGCCTGCCACATGAGCTATGCGCATTTCAGGGAACAGATGATAGAAAAAGGCATCGCCGAGGAAACCCTGGATACAGTAAACCGCTGCGGCATAGACCTGAATCAATGGCTGGAAGGCTTCCACGACACTGAAAAATCGGTGAAGAAAACCGTAGAGACAATAAAGAATCATCCTCTGATACCTAAAGACATAACCGTAAGAGGATTCATCATTGACTCCGCCACAGGAGAACTGACAGAAGTATGAAAAAGTTTATAGCCATATCCATTCTTGGCCTGCTCCTTGCTGCAGTGCCTGCCACAGCGCAAACCAGTTCCGGCATTGACTCCATTCTCCAGAACAAGCCTTTGACTGAAGAGGACCTTCTGAAGATGTACGGAGCGGACACCAACCAGCTTTTCCAGAAGATGCAAGCAGAGATGGAAAAGGTTTTACAGCAAAGCGCCGAGACTGAAGCTCAGGACAAGCTGAGAAGACAGATTGCTTTCATCTTTTCTCTGCTGATAGCCCTCTTCCCTGCCATTTCCCTCTTCCGTCTTGTCAGGAAGAAGAAGGTCCAAATCCAGGACAAGAAGAACATCCCGTCCGCAATTCTCGTGCTTCTTCTGGGCGGCATAGTCCTCTTCGCATTCAACTACTTCATGATATGGATGAGCCTAAAGCACGGCACTTCCTTCCATGCCGCCATTGCCATAATCGCGATGGCAGTGCTGACGGCCTGGGCTATCTGGGAGTATTTCAGAAAACCTAAAGATAAAGACAAGAGCCAGAAGTAGGCTACTGCATCTGGCGAAGCAAAACCTTTATATCAGGCAGCTGCTCTGGAATGGAGCTTATGTCCGTCTTGCTGAAGTGATATGGTATCAGAACTTTCGGCTTGAACATATTGGCCGCCTTCACGCACTGCTCAACCGTCATTGTATAAGGCTGGTTCACAGGCAGGAATGCAATATCGATATCTTTCAGGTCTGCCATCTCGGGAACATCTTCCGTGTCTCCGGCAATGTAGATCCTGAGCCCGTCTATCGTGAGAACATAACCGTTGCCGTTGCCTTTTGGATGGAACTTCTCTCTTCCTGGAGTTGTGTTGTATGCAGGAACGGCATCCAAAGTTATTCCCTTCGGAAGCTCACGGCTCTGTCCGTTGGCTATCACCTCTCCCCTTCCGATACGGTCCGCGCTGGTCTTGTTGAGAATCAGAACGGTATTTTCTCCCTCCAGAGTCTTCAGGGCGGCATCGTCCAGATGGTCTGGATGCTCGTGAGTTACAAGTATCACGTCGGCCTTCGGGAATTCGGCTGCATAGTCTGTATGTTTTCCGTATTCTCCTACCGGATCCACGTGGATTGTCAGGCCGTCGTACTCTATCTCCAGAGTCCCGTGCTTGATCAGGCAGATCGCAACCGGAGAGCCGTTCTTTGTCTTGAAGACTTCCACTTCATACTTTGTCACACGGTTTCCGGCCTCTGTCCACGCCAGGTATCCACCCTTAAGGTTATATACAGTGTAACCAGCCTTGGCAAGCAGCTTTGCGGCACCTGCACTTCGCTTTCCGCTACGGCAGTAAACAGCCAGCGGCCTGTCTTTCGGATAAGCTTCTTCCACCATACTAAGGAAAGACTTGCTGAAGAAATCATAGTTAGCGGCTCCTGCGATATGCCCATCGGCATACTCCTTGTCAGTCCTCACGTCGATCAAAGCCGCTTCCTGCTCCTTTAGAAGCAGGCCGAACTCCGTCACGTCCATATCGATGTACTTCGCTCCTGCGCAGGAGAAAATGCTCATCAGCATCGGGATAATTGAAAAACTCATAATTATTTTCATATCATTCTATGTAACTATACCATCTACACAAAAATAAGAATATTTTGCATTATCTTTGAACATAGAACAAATTATTGCAGCTATGTTGAAAATCGGAGACAAAATGCCGTCATTCGAAGTTCTCGACCAGGACGGCAACACGGTAAAGTCTGATAGCTTTATCGGAAACGGAAAGAAAACCATCATATACTTCTACCCGAAGGACAACACATCCGGCTGCACGGCAGAGGCCTGCAGTTTCAGAGACAACTACGCCGCCCTCACAAAGGCCGGCTACAACGTTGTGGGAGTGAGCAAGGACAGCCCAAAGTCCCATTCCGGTTTCAGGTCAAAGTATGACCTTCCGTTCACCCTCCTGGCAGACACCACTACCAAGATGCTTCAGGACTTCGGAGCCTGGGGAGAGAAGAAAATGTATGGCAAAACCACTATGGGCACCCTCAGAAGAACTTTCATCTTCAGCGACAAAGGCATCCTTGAGCGCATCATAGAAAAAGTGGACACCAAAAACGCCGCCGGCCAGATCCTCAACCAATAGTCATCTCTGAAGAAAAAGTCAATGAAAAAGCTCTTCAAGATATTCCTTCTTCTCTGCTTAATCGGCATCGCGATTGTTGTCTGGTGCAGTTACATCGTTGAAAAAAGCTCCAGAGGAAAGCTGTTCAACAATGTCAACGACATTCCCTGCAACGACGTTGGCCTGCTTCTTGGCACCAACCCTATCGGCCGTACTGGAAGACCTAACATCTACTATGTTCACCGCATTCAGGCCGTTGTAGACCTCTACAAGGCAGGCAAGATCAAGGTTGTGCTGATCAGCGGAGACAACAGCCACCGCTCCTACAACGAGCCTGAGTATATGAAGAAGGACCTTGTCTCCAAAGGCATACCGGCAGACCGCATTTTTCTGGACTATGCCGGTTTCCGCACCTTTGACTCCATGATCCGCGCCCAGAAGGTCTTTGGCCAGAACTCCTTCACCATCATCTCCCAGAAATTCCACAACCAGAGAGCTCTCTACATCTGCCAGCACCTTGGCATTGACGCCGTTGCCTTCAACGCCAAAAACGTTGGCTCCAGAAAGTGGAAAGTGTTTATGTTCGTGAGGGAAAACCTCGCCCGATGCAAGGCTGTCCTTGACCTCACATTAGGCAAAAAGCCACATTTCCTCGGCGATCCTATTGAAATCACCATTCCAAAAGACTAAAAAAGAACAGCCAATGAAAAAAGTTTACTTTGCCGGATCCATAAGGGGCGGAAGATCTGATGCTGAACTCTATCACAACATCATCCGTTACATTCAGCAGGAACTTGGCTGCAAGGTGCTTACAGAACATGTGGGAGACCTGTCGCTGAGCCAAAAGGAAGGCTCTACGCCCAAGAACATCCATAGTGGAGAAAACGTTGACCAGGCCATCTACCTTCAGGATACCGGCTGGCTTAAAGAATCTGATCTTGTAATTGCTGAATGCACCACCCCTTCCCTTGGAGTGGGATATGAACTAGCTTTTGCGGAGAAACTCATCAAACCTGTCCACATCTTCTACAACAGGGAGCGAACCCGCCTTTCCGCCATGCTGACAGGCAACACCTACTTCCACATCCACCCCTACACCCAGGAACAGGAAATCTATCCCATTCTGGCCTCCATCCTATAACGATTCTTTCCAAGATTCGCCTAAACTTTAGATACAATTCCAGAATCGTAAAAATCTCAGCATAATCCTTCTACACACCCGTAGAAAAAAGCATTAGTGAAAATATATTTGCAAAAGTACCTTGCAGAATAATTTGCAAAGTGTAATATATTTATTACTTTTGCGATGAGACGGACGATATGGAGCGAAGACTTTTCTGCTTTTTACGGGTCACTTCAACCCTATGTTAAAGAAAAGGCAGATTATGTTCTAGGAATTATTTCAGACATGAAAATTCTTAGTTCAAAGATTGTTAAGAAATTGGTTAAGACCGAGTTCTATGAACTTAGGATTTCATTTGGACAAGAATACAGGGTTATTGTACTACCCCTGGACAATGAAAACATAATAGAAGCCGAGATTATTCTCCTTCTAAACGGATTTGTGAAAAAGTCCACAAAAGACTATAGAAAACAAATCAGTATTGCAAAGAATACACTTAAACAACTGGAAAAATGAAAATTAAATTAGATCCCGAGAAACTTGCAAAACTCAATACTACAGAAGATCATCTTACAAAGAAATATGGACCAAAAGGCTCAAAAGAAAGAGAAGAGTTTGACGCCAAGGCCCTAGCATGGTATTATGCGGAAATCCTTAAAGACGCAAGAAAAGATGCAGGTCTGACTCAAAGGCAACTCGCCGATAAAGTCGGGAAAAAGAGGGAATACATTGCCCTCTTGGAAAAGGGTGAAACCGATATGCAGCTTTCCACTTTTCTTATGATTACCCAAGCCGTTGGCATGAAAGTAACCCTCAGTTACTAACCAATCCCGTCTAAAAGCCCATCTGAGCGGTAATCAAATTTTCTTTAAATACCGTTGCTCTGCTTTATTATTGCAGAACACCGAGTTAAGTTTGCGTGTGACAACAAGATCATTTAACTTGGCAGTATGATACAGTACATTGCAAACGGAGAGCATTTCAAAGAGGTGATTGAACGCATCCCTAATGTAAAGAAACAGCTCTGGATTGGAACAGCAGATATCAAAGATCTATATGTAGAAGATAAACCTCTTCTTGGCGTTCTGTCAAACCTCATTTCCAGAGGAAAGGAAGTCCGCCTCATCCACGCCAAGGAACCGGGTCCCAACTTCCGTGAGGATTTTGACAAGTACCCTCTCCTTGCAACCGGCCTAGAGCGAGTCCTATGTCCAAGAGTTCATTTCAAGATCATCATCTTTGACCTCCAAACAGCATACATCGGTTCAGCCAACCTCACTGGCGCTGGCCTTGGCATGAAAAGCCCCAACAACCGCAACTTTGAGGCTGGTATCCTCAGCGATGAACCCACCCTCGTTGAATCTGCTATCAAGCAGTTTGACTCCGTTTGGCGCGGCTCCCACTGCAAAACCTGCGGCCGCAAGCGCTACTGCCCGGATCCGATTATCTAACTAACCTGTTCTATTTTGGAGCTAGTTCCTTACATCTCTGCCAAAGTATTGCAGAGAGTTTCCTTTCTTTTGCCAGAAAGAGTTAAGGCATCAATAGTATGGAGACAAACAAGGGATACGGCAATGAAGACATTCAGCACTGGGATTGGCAAGAGCATCTGAGGAAAAGGCCCGGAATGTACCTGGGCAAGCTGGGAGACGGCAGCGAGAAGGACGATGGTATCTATGTGCTCTTCAAGGAGATAGTAGACAACGCCATAGACGAGTTCAACATGGGCTTCGGAAAGACCGTGGACATTACCCTGGATGAGGAAACCAAGGAAGTCACGGTCAGGGACTATGGCCGAGGCATTCCTTTGGAGAGTCTGGTAGTTTCCGTTGGACAGATCAACACCAGCGGAAAGTACGGTTCAGATGCTTATAGCAAATCCGGGGGATTGAACGGAGTCGGAGCAAAGGCGGTGAACGCCACCTCCACAAAGTTCTACGCCCAGAGCTGGAGAGACGGAAAGAGCAAGTGGGCTTACTTCGAGGAAGGTGAACTCAAAAAAGAGGGAGAACTCTCCAATTGCAGAGAGAAAGACGGAACACTCATTAAATACACTGCAGACCCAACTCTTTACGAAAACTACTCGTACAAAAAAGAGTATCTGGACAGTATGCTTAAGAATTACGCATACCTCAATCCAGGTCTCACAATCCACTTCAACAAAACAACATACTATTCAAAGAACGGTCTGCCGGACCTTATCAACGACAATATGACGGAGCCTCCGCTCTATTCCCCTATCCATCTGAAAGGCGACGACATAGAAGTGGTTATCACTCACGGCCGAGACAGAGGGGAAAACATATATTCCTTTGCAAACGGCCAGAGCACTTACCACGGAGGAACTCATCTAAGTGCATTCAGGGAGGCGCTCAGCAAGACCGTAAAGGACTTCTTCAAGAAAGACTACGACCCCAAGGATGTCAGGGAGGGGATAGTTGCGGCAATAGCCATTAAAATCGGAGAACCTAGTTTTGCCAATCAGATAAAGAACTACCTTAACTCAAGTCTTACGGACTTAGAAGACATGGGCGGAATCCCTATCAAGACCTTCATAATGAATTTCCTGGCTTCCGAGCTTGACAACTATCTGCACAAGAACCCGCTTATTGCGGACGCGATGCAGAAAAAAATCAACGCCAGCGAGAAG
>CADAOA010000050.1 GCA_902789435.1 uncultured Bacteroidia bacterium
AGACTGTTTGCCCTGACCTTATGAATTTCAAATTAATATCTCCGGCTTTTGACGTGTATTTTGGTGTCAAATAACTGTTATACGCCCAACTAGGTAATGTAGAATATGTCGGCAGTATATAATTGGAATAATCATACTGAGATTCCAGTAGATTGCCATTTATACTTATCGACGATATAAAATTTTGAATCACATTACTCACTGGTTCCATATAAGATATTTGAAACTCGACAGCATCTTGCAAATTTACGTCGGGATTCACATCCTCGGGAGAACTTTCACTTTTTGAGCAAGCAACTGCAGCTACCAGTAAAAAGATATACAAATATTTCATAGCAGATATCTTTCAATTATTCAAGGTTATCGGGAGATTCAAGGCTTCCTAGGGCGATTCTAACTTCCTCATCGGTAAGGTTATCGTAACGGATATAGTAGTCCAACCCGTATAGATTGCGGACAATCAAGCCTTTGAGATAGTTCTTCAGATGGTCTCCGGATTTCCTGAGATCTTCTTCAGTAAACTCGCTCCCCTTTTCTTTAGCGTATGAGAGGAACTCTTTAAGGAACTCTTTAAGGTAACTGTCGCTTACCTTGAAGCCATTTACGAAATTGTTGTATGTCCGGTTGTTGGTCTCTTCGTTCTGTGAAGCGGAGAAAGTGCCGTATTTCCTCTCGAAATCCTTACGGTGACTATCGGCATAGATACCGACAAAATCGCTGAGAATTCCCTTGTTGACAACTGCCAGGTATGGTATGGAGTAATAGGAAGTGTCTATAGGAATGTAAACATCTGGAATGATTCCGCCGCCGCCATAAACAGTGCGTCCGAGCTTCAGGGTCTTGAATACCAGGGAATCGTTGATCTTGATGCTGTCCTGGTTGAAGCTTTCTCCGGAGGCATATCTTTCATAAAGTTTGCGATAATATTCCTCGGCCTTGCCCATCTTGTATGGAGTCTGGATAACCCTGCCGCTCGGGGTATGGTATCTGGCAACCGTAACTCTGATCCTTGCACCGTCCTGTAGCTGGAACTCCTGCTGTACCAGACCCTTGCCGAAAGAACGACGTCCAATCAGGATGCCACGGTCCCAATCCTGGATAGCTCCGGCAAGTATCTCGCTGGCAGATGCAGAATTCTCGTCAATCAAAACGGCAACTTGAACATCCTGAAGCCTTCCGGTCCCGTCTGCATAATCATCTGTACGTTCAACCGCCCTGCCTTCGGAAAAGAGAATCAGCTGGCCTTTCTGAAGGAAC
The DNA here is from genome assembly GCA_902789435.1 of uncultured Bacteroidia bacterium. Lineage (GTDB taxonomy): Bacteria > Bacteroidota > Bacteroidia > Bacteroidales > UBA932 > Egerieousia. The sequence goes on from CADAOA010000050.1 coordinate 1,258, forward strand.
TCGTTCACAAGCCTTAGCGCGGTATGGAGATAACCGCCACCGTTACCCCTGAGGTCTATGATCAAGCCCTTGAGGTTCCTGCCCTTTAGAGGGGTCATGAACTCATCGTAAGTATTTGCGCCGAAGCTGCTTACACGGATATACATTATGTCTGGCCTGATTTCGTAAGCGCAGGAAACAGTATTCAGCGGAATCTTGTCACGGGTGATTACGAGTTCTCTCTCCTTTTCTCCGCGACGGATAATCCCGACCCTGACCTTGGTTCCCTTGTCGCCCCTGAGGTATTTAAGCACTCTTGTCTGGGTGAGCTTGGTGCCGCTGATAACCTCGCCGTCCACGGAATTAATCTTATCACCAGCCCTGAGGCCAACCTTCTCTGAAGGGCCCCCGGGAATAACACTCTGGACAGTCAGCGTATCACGGATAAGGGCATATTCAATACCTATACCCTCAAACTTTCCCATCAGAGGCTCTTCCATATCCTTCACGTCCTTGGCGGATATATAAACGGAATGAGGGTCGAGCTGCTGCATAAGATGAATCATGGCATCTTCGCTGACGCGTCCGACATTAAGAGTGTCCACATAAGCATTCGCAAGCAGGAAAAGAATCTGTTTGTACTTGGTGGATTCCATATTGAGCCTTGAGTTGTTGAAACTTATGGACTGGTTTACTCTAGGCTGAGCCATATAGCTCTGGGCCTTAACACCTAATGCTGTGGCCAGAACGCATGCGGAAAGCAGTATAATGCGGTTTTTCATTGTTGGTTCTTTATAGGATTCTCCTGAAGGGGCACTTCAAATTTCATACCCTCCTGCGCGAGATAAGTTTCAGGGAAAATCTTCCTGGCCTCATCCAGAAGAAGGTCCAGGCTGCGGTAGCGGGAAGAAAAATGCCCTACCACCAGTGTCTTTGCCCCAGCTTCAAGGGCAACCTTTGCCGCATCCTCACTTGTGGAATGGGCTGTGGTCTTGGAAAGAGCCTTAAGATCAGATGCGTAAGTGGCCTCGTGATAGATAAGGTCCGTTCCCCGTATCCAATCCTTGAGCTTAGGGAAAGGGCCGGTATCGCTGCAATAGGCAAAGGACCTAGGCTCAAAAGGCTTATAGGTAAGTTCCTTAAAAGGCAAGAGCGTTCCGTCGCGGAGAACATCCTCCCCCCGTTTAAGGGAAGCGATTTCTTCAAGAGACAGTTTATACTCTGCGATGGCACTCTTTATAATGTTGAGCTGCGGCTCCTTTTCCCTGAAGAGATAGCCGTAGGTCTCAATCCTGTGACGCAATGGGAATGCGTAGATTTCCAGATTCTTGAACTCGCATACAAGAGTCGGTTCCTTACATTTGACAGTATGAAGGACAATTTCATACTTGACCTCCCCGAAACTATTGGAAATGTTTCCGAGAATCTCTCCCAGACCTTCCGGAGCATAGATATGAAGCGGAGATAGTCTCCCTATCATATCCAGCGTTGAAATAAGTCCGAAAAGGCCGAAAACATGGTCCCCGTGAAGATGGGAGATGAAGATATTGTCCAGTCTGGAGAAAGGAACCTTGAACCGGGCCATCTGCATCTGACATCCTTCCCCGCAGTCTATCAAGAACAAACGCCCACCCACGACAAGTGAGTGAGCGCTCGGGAATCTGTCAGATGTGGGACGTGCGGAAGCACTTCCCAGTGTCGTCAGAGAGAACTCCACTTATTTGTTCTCCCCTTTTTCCATCTCCTTCTTCAGGTCTGCAAGAGCGTCGATGTCGCCGAGAGTGGTCTTCTCAACGCTTGCCTTCACCTTCTTGATAGCCTTCTTGGTGCTTTCAGCCTCTGCTTCCTTCTCCTTGAGAATTTCGCCGGCCTCTGCCCTCTTCTTGTCCTCGGCTATGCGAGTGTGTGAAAGGATGATCTTCTTGCTTGACTTGTTGAATTCGACAACCTTGAAATCAAGTTTCTCCTCTGCCTTGGCAGTTGTTCCGTCTTCCTTTACAAGGCCCTTCATAGGAGCAAAGCCCTCAATGCCATACTGCAGGGCAACGGTAGCGCCCTTGTCATTGAAGGAAACGATTGTTCCCTCGTGGATGGAACCCTGGGTGAATACGGTCTCGAAGGTATCCCAAGGATTGTCCTCGAGCTGCTTGTGTCCGAGAGAAAGCCTGCGGTTCTCCTCGTCGATATCCAGAACAACAACCTCGAACTTCTCTCCAAGGGCGGTGAACTCGGATGGATGCTTGATCTTCTTTGTCCAGCTCAGGTCTGATACGTGTACCAGACCGTCAACGCCTTCCTCAAGCTCAACGAATACGCCGAAATTGGTGAAGTTTCTAACGATTGCAGTGTGGCGGCTTCCTACAGGATACTTATCCTTGATGGTTGCCCAAGGATCAGCCTTAAGCTGCTTCATTCCAAGACTCATCTTGTGCTCGTCGCGGTCGAGTGTAAGGATCTGAGCCTCTACCTCCTGGCCGAGCTTCAGGAAATCCTGTGCGCTTCTCAGGTGAGAAGACCAGCTCATCTCGGAAACATGGATAAGTCCCTCGATACCAGGCTGAATCTCAACGAATGCGCCGTAATCTGTAAGAACGACAACCTTACCCTTAACGGTATCACCTACCTTAAGGTCAGGATTCAGAGCATCCCATGGATGTGGAGTGAGCTGCTTCAGACCGAGAGCGATTCTCTTCTTCTCCTCATCGAAGTCAAGGATAACGACATTGATCTTCTCATCCAGCTTGACAACTTCCTCAGGGTTGCCGATGCGGCCCCAGCTGAGATCTGTAATGTGGATAAGTCCGTCAACACCGCCAAGGTCAACGAATACACCGTAAGAAGTAATGTTCTTGACGGTTCCCTCGAGAACCTGACCCTTCTCCAGCTTGGAGATGATTTCGCTCTTCTGAGCCTCGAGCTCTGCCTCGATAAGAGCCTTGTGGGAAAGAACTACATTGCGGAAATCCTGGTTGATCTTTACAACCTTGAATTCCATAGTCTTCTCTACATATACGTCGTAGTCGCGGATAGGCTTCACGTCTATCTGGGAACCTGGCAGGAAGGCCTCGATTCCAAATACGTCCACGATCATACCACCCTTTGTACGAGCCTTGATGAAACCCTTTACGATTTCGTTCTTCTCGAATGCCTCGTTCACCCTGTCCCAAGACTTGAGTGAGCAAGCCTTCTTATGTGAAAGAATCAACTGACCCTTCTTGTCCTCAGGATTCTCGACAAGAACGTCAACCTTGTCGCCGACTTTCAGGTCAGGATTGTACCTGAATTCATTTCTCTGGATAACACCCTCGCTCTTGTAACCTACGTTTACGATAACCTCTTTCTGGGTCAGACCAGTTACGGTACCCTCGATCACCTCGTTCTCGGCGATCTTTGAAAGGGACTCGCTGTACTTCTGCTCGAGCTCTTCTTTGCTCTCTGATGCAGGAACATTGTTCTCAAAAGCATCCCAGTCAAACTTTTCAGGAGCGATGGATGCATTGCTTCTTCTTTTCTTAGGAACTGCTACGGCCTCAGGAGCCTCCTCCTTGAATGACTCTGCAGTCTCCTTGACAACGGGAGTCTCTACAACTTCCTCGTTCTCAATGTTTTTAATTTCTTCGTTCATAATAATTTAATACTAATTAGTCGTTTAACATTATTTGTAGATCAGCCCACCGGCTGAATTCAGCGTGCGAAGATAGCAATTTATTTTCTATTTTTACAAAAACTATTAGCCATGAGACAAAAACAATTCTATTTCTCTGCTTTGGTATCCCTGATGGTCATGTCTATGACGGCTTTCCAGGGAACCGCATTTGGACAGAAAGCGACTTTCTCAGACTGCAAGCTTAAGCACAATGTCGTGACGGATGGAGGAAAACAGCTTCAGTGCCAGTACACTGCACGCTTTTCTGATATGAAGTCCCATAAAAAGATCAAAATCGTGATGCAGGTAGAACATCCAAAAGGGAAAGTATATAAGTATCTGAACAATGACGGAAAGAACGTATCAGTCACTGCCTCAAAAGAATATAACAATCAATACGATAGGCCGATCCTGGAAAACAAGCGTCTGGGCATCTACAATTCCCGTCTGCATCCCAAACCGGGAACTAACACGTATTATGTACGTCTTGTTGCCTACGAAGTAAAAACGGGGAAAGTGATAGGAAGGTCAGGTTACATGTCCTTCACGAACACCGGTAAGAGTAGCGATGGAGGTAAAGTCAGCAATAGCAGCGCCAGCAAATCCGGTTCAAAGAGCAAGAGTAAGGGCAAATGGGCGAAAATCAGCAAGGGCAATTACCATGTTGCCTGTGCCGAGAATGCTATGGTATATGTAGGTGCAAAGAATAAAAAAATGGCCAATGGAACCAATATCGAGCTTGTCGGAAAGTTTTTAGAAGATGAGCAGCAATGGTATTTCCTGCCGGAAAATGACTATTACTATATATGCTCAGCCGTTAACCGGAATTATGTCCTGGACGTAAAGAAAGGTGTTGCTGCCTCCGGAACAAACATTCAGCTGTACAAGCGCAACAACTCCGAGGCTCAAAGATGGTATTTGGAGAGATGCAATACAAATCCCGGAAATCCTAAGGAGAATCATGAAGCATTTATCATACGTTCAGCTCTCAATCCGGATTTAGTAATTGAGTTTGAGGGGAAATATGGGGATTTCGGCTCCAATATCCGTCTAGGCCGCTGCTCCAGGAAACTATCTCAGATGTGGAGACTCGACTAGACGAAGTTAATATAAAGAATCGTTCAGGGCGAAATCGGTGACGAATTTCACGATCCGTTCCATCACGGCCTCTATGTATCTTCTTCCCTTTTCTGCGGTGGCCTTCCTCGGGTCACCTACTCCGGTGTCTTTGGTAGTGTAAGTCCAATGGCGTGGGGCCCAGGCAGTTTTATCGTTGAGGCCCTCTATCTTGAAGTCGTTGTGGTGCCCGTCTCCGGCTTGTTTGAGGTTGACAAGCTCAGGATAGTAATGCAGCATCACGCAGGTTTCCTGCTCGCCGGCGTGGTCATCTATCTTCTCCTCAAAGAAGTCCTTCAGAGGAAGGATGGAGAACCAGGCAAGCACAGTAATCTGGAAATCAGGGTACTTTATCACGATGTCACGGATCATGCCCTTGAAGTTGTTGCCGCCGTGGCCGTTCATTATAAGAAGCTTGCTGATGCCCTGCTTTCTGAGAGACTCCACTATGTCTTCCAAAACAGCTATCTGTGTCCTCTGCGATGCGTGGATGCAGAAAGGAAGCTCTATCTGGCCAGGATTCTGGCTTCCCAGCGGAATGCCAGGAAGAACCATTGCATTGACACCGTTCTTGGCGGCCTTTTCCGCAGCCTCAAAGGCAACTGCCTGTGCGTGAAGCATATCCGTGCAATAAGGAAGATGCAGGTTGTGGGGCTCGGTGCTGCCCCATGGCAAGATTGCCAGATGGTAATGCTTGTCCTTTACATCACCGTATCTGGCGGTTGTTATGTCGTATTTTGAATACATATCTTGTTATCTATTTACCGGCTTTGTCAAATATCAGCGTAACATCCCCTCCCCTTGGCTTGATGCCAGCATTTGGCTTGGTGGGTTTCTCCATAAGGCGCCTCATCTTCTTGATCAGGCGGAAATCTCTTCTTCTGGCAGCGGCAATCTTGCGGTCCAGGTTCTTTACGTGAGGGTTGAAACCTTTTTCAAGATATCCTGCACGGGCTTTGAGCATCAGGACTTTCCTGACTTTATTGTCCAGTTCTTCCATCGGAAGTTCTCCAGATTCAACCGCCTTGGTCAGGGCCTCGATGCACTTTATAGGCTCGTCCGGCATCAGTATCATATCTGAACCGGACTTGTAAACGGCCATCGTAGCCTCCACAGTCGAGCGGTTTTCGTTGGTCAGGCCCGCCATTACAATAGCGTCAGTAATCACCACTCCCTTGAACCCCTGCTCTCCTCTGAGGATATCGTTGATCAGTTTGCTTGAGATGGACATAGGAACACCGCTCGGATCAATGTCAGGAACAGATATATGGGCCAGCATTATCATTTCCACGCCGTTGTCTATCAGATTCTGGAACGGATAGAGGTCCACGGTATCCATATATGCCTTGGTGTTCATTATCACAGGCAAGGCGAAGTGGGAGTCCACAGTGGTGCCTCCGTGGCCGGGATAATGCTTTCCGCAGGCATAAATGCCTGCATCCTGCATACCTTTCATATAAGCGGTAGTCCAGGCAGCAACCTGACGCGGGTCGTTGCTCAAGGTCCTGAGCGCACCCTCTCTCATATAATACTTGCTGACATCGGCGACAGGAGCATAATTGACCAGTACATTGATGTCCTTAAGCTCCTTGCCGACATTGCGCCCCATCTTGTAGAGCAGTTTCTCGCCGTTCTTCTCTATTCTTGAAAGCTGTGCCTGGCGTGGGTAAGGCAGATATTCCGGGAATCTCATTGCAGCTCCCCATTCACCGTCTACGGCCACCATGATCGGAACCTGGGCCAGGGAATTGAGCTCATCCAGACGGTTCAGGAAATGCTTGATGGAACCCTCCATGAGAATGACATTTCCAAGACCGTAATACCCCACAAGGGAATCCTGATAGGCTCTGGTGGCAGGACTTGGATTACGGCTGAGTTCAACGACAAAAAGCTGCGCAACCTTCTGCCTTACAGACATCTTGGAAAGAGCCTCATCAACCTGTGCCTTATGTCTTGCGGAATCTTTGTCCTGAGAAACCGCAGGATTTGAAAACAGGCAGAGGAGAACTGCCGACAATATCGCCAGTTTATTTCTCATACTTAAACTCCTGCAACTCTTTTGCGGTACTCTGCCAGGGCGGCGTCCAGCCTCTCGTGGGCGGTAGTGTCACCAGGAACGTTGTGGGATGGATGGATGTAGAGCTTCACTCCACGGTCAGCAAGGATCTCGGCGACAGTGCAGATTGTCATCCATACGGTGGTTACGAAAGCCATTGTGGAGAGAGGACCGATCTTGTCGAAGTGGTTCTTCAGGTCTACGCTTGCATCCTGGAGCGGGCAGCAGCTGTCAACAACATAGTCTGCAATCTGGAAGAGATTCTTTCCGCAGCTGTGGCGAGGAACCTTTGCACCGGTCTGGCCTGCAGATCCGTAGGCGATAACCTTCATTCCCATCTTCTGTGCCTCGAGAGCTACATCGATGTTAACGGCGTTGATTCCGGTATGGGAGAACAGCCAGACAAGGTCGTCCTTATGGAAGTTCCAGCTGCTCATTATGGCCTTGCCGTAACCTTCTGCCCTTTCCAGCCAGAGGAACTGGTTGATTCCCATCTCTCCGTTGATATGTGTGAAGAAAGTGAGCGGAAGCTCGCAAAGCGGATGGAAGCCTACGAAACCGCCGATTCTAGGATACATCTCCTCGATAGGAAGGTTTGCGTGTCCGCATCCGAACGTGTGAATAAGATGGCCTGCCTGGAGGCAGTCTGCCATTACTTCTGCAACTTTCTTTATCTGGTCCATCTGGGTGGACTCAATCTGGTCCATAACGCTGATAGCGTTCTTTTTCCACTGGTTTGCTAACATTGTTTTAAGTTTTATTCGTTGATTATATATAGTTCTTTTATTATCTGTTTATGGTCTTATGTCCGAGCTGAATTTCTTTTCTGCGGCTTTCCTGCGGCTGCAGGCCAGGCAGGCGAACGGGGCGAGAATCAGTATCGCGATGATCATTCCGGCAAGGAGATAAGCGAAAATGCTTCCTCCGCCACCGGCAAAGAGCTTGCCCATCAGGAAATTACCCAGGAACTGTCCGCACAGGGCAATGAAGATCGCGGCCGAAAAGGCGGAGCCGCTCATCTTGCGGAACACTCCGCCAAGACGGGCCAGCATCACAGGATAAGTGGCCCCTACTCCGAATCCTATTAGCGTCATCGCGCCCCAGCATACATAAGTGGAGTTCTTGCCAATCCCCATCATTGCAACACCTATAAGGGCGATGAACATATAGACGAAAAGCACCAGAAGGTCCCGGCCCTTTTTCATCATAGCGCCAAGGGCAAACCTTCCTATCATCATTCCTACCGTGAAGAAAGTCAGGGACAGAACCGCATCATTCTCAGCGATTCCGCCGATTTTGGTAAGGAACGACGTGGTGTAGCTGCCGCTGGTTCCCTCAAACGCGCTCTGGAAGAAAAGCACAAAGGCTACCAGAAGCAGCGCTCCCGAGGTGAGCATGCTGCGGTATTCGGAGCCTGAAGGCTTGGTCGCGGAGGAAATCTTTGCCTTAGGGAATTTAATCGCGATGAAGAAAATCACGCAAAGGAGCATAATGGCAGCACAGGCAATCAGCGGAATCTTGTAGTCCGGAATCAGGAAGCAGGCCAGAGTCCAGACCATTGCGCCGATGCAGTAGCAGGCGCCGAGGATACTCATCTTGCGTCCCCTTCTGTCTTCATCATAGATGTCTGAAACTATGGCGTTGGTTTCTCCGTTGAGGACTCCACCGCCTAGGCCTACGCAGAAGATACCGGCAATAAGAAGCGGCATATCAGTAGAATACGCCAATATGAGAAGGCCGGCGAGCATAATCAGGCTGCTTATGACCAGAAGCCACTTGTAACCATAGCGGTCCATGATCGGGCCGAAGACCACGGTCCCGAGGATAATGCCGATGCTCATATACATAGGAAGCCCGATTGCCTCGGGAACAGCCTTTACCAGAGGCGGCATGATGGCACCCAGGCTCAGCATAGCCACTCCGAAGAAAGCGATGCCCAGGCAGGCTGCCAGATTGACTTTTTCCGTTGAATATCCTTTAGACATATCGTTTGGTTTAGAGGTCGAGATTCTTGTTCTTTGCCTTGTCTGAAGACTTTGCCACAAACGGGAAGGCAATGCATACTGCAACAATCATTGCACACATGACAATCGGGAAATATCCCGGAAGCCCCGCCTTGACTGATGATGGCAGGAACATCTTGCCAACCAGGAAGTTGCCGATGAGCATACCTATCTGGGCAACCACTACGGAAAGGCTGACTGCGGCACCGGAATGCTTCTTGAAAACCTGTCCCAGATAGTCGAAGATAACAGGAGCGGTAACCCCTATTCCGAAACCCAGGAGAGTCATCGATGCAAAAGCCCCCAGCTGTGATGACGGCAAAATATACTGTAGCAGCGCACCGATAAAGGCGATAGCCATAAACAGGAACATTGCCATTTTCCTTCCCCCGGTCTTGAGGCATACCGGAAGGGCAAATCTTCCGACAGCCATTCCCACTGTCATGAATATCAGCGATGTAAGGGCTATTTCCTTTCCGATTCCCCCTTCCACGCTCACATAGTAGGAAGTGGAATAGTTGGCGCTTATGGCTTCCAGAACTCCCTGGAAGAAGAACAGGATTCCGGCAACAGCAAGTATATGGTACTTGAACAGTTTAACCGAATCCAGAAGGGAGAACTTGTCTTCCTTGGTTAGTTTTGCCTTAGGGAACGGAATGAATATAAAGGCCAGAGACAAGATGCCGATCACTGCGGCAGACCATCTCATAGGTATCATAGGGTCATAAGACCAAACCCTGCAGATGACCGTCCAAAGCAGACTGCCCACACAGTAGGACGCTCCCAGGATGGAAAGCATCGTGCCGCGGAGATTGTCTCCGTAGATATCTGATATGATGG
>CADAOA010000051.1 GCA_902789435.1 uncultured Bacteroidia bacterium
CTCAAGCTCAGGATAGCGCAGCTTTACATCCAGGTCCTCTACGACAAGGAGACCATCAAGATGAAGGAAGAGAACGCCGCCGCATCCAAGGCACTGTGGGACAGAGGCCTGGAATTTCTCAAGGCCGGAAGCATGTCCAAGGCCGACGTTGCTAAGCTGGAAAGCCAGAACGCATCCGATCTCTACCAGATAACCAATGCCAGAAGCCAGTATGACAATGACCTTCTGTCTCTGAAAACCGCGATGAGGATGCAGAGAGACGCTCTGGACATCCTGACTCCGGAAATATCAGAGGAAAGGATCCTTGAAATCCTTCCTTCCAGGGATGAGGTGTTTGCCCGCGCAATGGAACTCCGTCCGGAAATAGAGATAGGAAACATCGGCATCCAGAACAGCGAACTGAACCTCAAGGGAGCAAAGATGGGATATGCCCCAAGGCTCTCGCTCTCTGCATCTTCCGGAACCAACAACAGCAGCGGCGGTAACTTCGGCCGCCAGCTAAAGAACAACTGGACCAACTCCCTCGGCCTTAACCTTTCCATCCCTATCTACAGCCAGAGGCAGAACAAGAGCGCGGTGGAAAAGGCCCGCAACGACCTTGAGCAATCCAAGCTGGAAGCAGAGGAGGCAGAAGACAACCTCTACACAACTATCGAGACCGTTTATCTGAACGCCCGCAATTCCCAGCAGCAGTACATCAGCGCCAAGAAAGCCTACGAGAGCGCCCGACTCAGCTATGAACTCGCAGTCGAGCAATTCAATCTTGGCATGAAGAACATCGCCGAGATGGAACAGGAGAGAAGCACCTACATGGCAGCGGAGCTGTCTCTTGCACAGGCCAAGTATATGGCACTGTACAACCTGCAGGTGCTCAAGTTCTACACCGGAATAGAAATCAGCATCTAGGATAATTATATAATAATCAACGATATGAAAAAGAAGTACATCTGGATTGGAGTAATTGTCATACTGGCCCTTATCGGCCTCTGGCAATACCTTGGCTCCAGAAAGCAAAGTTCCAAGATCGCCTTCAAGACAGCCAGGGTGGAAACCGGCGTCATTACCAACTATGTGACCGCAACCGGAACAATCGAGCCGGTAGTGAAGGTGGAAGTCGGCACCCAGGTATCCGGCATCGTGAAAAAACTCTACGTGGATTACAACAGCGTGGTAAAGAAAGGACAGGTAATCGCCGAGCTGGACAAGACCAACCTGCAGAGCGAGTACCAGAGCCAGCAGAGCAACCTGGCCAAGGCCCAGAGCGACTACAACTACCAGAAATCCAACCACGACAGGATGAAGACTCTCCACGACAAGGGCCTTATCGCCGACAACGAGTATGAGGCAGCCGTGCAGAGTTTCCAGAGTGCCAAGAGCTCGCTTTCGGTAGCCAGCCAGAATCTCCAGAAAGCAAAGACCAACCTCTCTTACGCCACAATCACCTCCCCGATTGACGGAGTGGTGCTCAGCAAGAGCGTGGAGGAAGGCCAGACCGTTGCGGCCAGTTTCTCCACCCCTACCTTGTTCTATATAGCCAACAACCTGACACAGATGAGGGTTATAGCCAGCGTGGACGAGGCTGACATAGGCAGCGTACTTGAAGGGCAGAGAGTTGAATTCGCCGTAGATGCATACGTGGGAGAAACCTTCAACGGAACAGTCACCCAGGTAAGGCAGAACGCCACAACCACAAACAACGTGGTAACCTACGAGGTCGTGGTGGACGCCCCTAACCCGGACCTGAAACTCAAACCTGGCCTGACCGCCAACATCACCATCTACACCAAGGAAAGCGGAGAAGTGCTGACAGTCCAGCCAAAGGCGCTGAAGTTCAGCCCACTGCAGTATGACGGGGTTCAGGGCTACAGCATCGATCCCGCATCCAGGGAAATAGCGGAAAAAAGAATGCCTAAGGGCCAGGGCATTCTCTGGACTCTGGACGGCAAGGTCTTCAAGGCCCGCCAGGTAACCACCGGAATGAGCAGCAAGATAGCCACCGAAGTAAGCGGAGTAAGGGAAGGAGATGTCATCGTCCTGGAAGCCAGCACGGAAGAACAGGTGAAGAAATCTGCCTCAAGCGAGGGCAACTCCCCGTTCATGCCTAAACGTCCGGGAGCAGGCGGAAGAAGATAACAACAATCGCAGAGCAAGATGAGCCAAGAGAAAAAGGTCGTAATAGACCTCCAGAACATAAGGCGAGACTTCATCGTGGGCGAAGAAACCGTCCGCGCACTAAGGGGCGTGAGTTTCAAGATCTACGAGGGAGAGTTCGTCACCATAATGGGAAAGTCGGGAAGCGGAAAGTCCACCCTGCTGAACACTCTGGGATGCCTGGACACCCCTACTTCGGGAGAGTATTACCTGGATGGGGTATCGGTCAGGAAAATGAGCAAGAACGAGAGGGCCATCCTCAGAAACCGCAAGATCGGATTCGTGTTCCAATCGTATAATTTGCTTGCAAAGACCACAGCCATCGAGAACGTGGAACTTCCGCTGATGTACAACACCAAGTACAATTCCAAGCAGAGAAGAGAGGCCGCCATCCAGGCCCTGCAGATGGTAGGACTGGGCAACCGCCTGGAGCACAAGTCAAACCAGATGTCCGGAGGCCAGATGCAGAGAGTGGCAATCGCCAGGGCGCTGGTCAACAACCCGGCCGTTATCCTCGCCGACGAGGCTACGGGAAACCTGGACACCAGAACTTCATTCGAGATACTTGTCCTGTTCCAGAAACTCTGGAAAGACGGCAAGACCATAATCTTTGTCACCCATAACCCCGACATAGCCCAGTACAGCCAGAGAAACATCTTCCTGGCTGACGGAAAGGTCAAGGACGACACCGTAAACAACCACATACTGTCGGCAGAGGAAGGCCTGGCAGCCCTGCCTAAGAACGAGGAGGATTGAGAATGAACTGGTCGAATCTATTCAAGATAGCCCTCAAGGCCATAGCCAACAACAAGTTGCGCACCTTCCTCACGATGCTGGGAATCATAATCGGCGTGGCTTCCGTCATCACGATGCTCGCCATCGGACAAGGCTCCAAGCAGAGCATCCAGAGCCAGATTTCCAAGATGGGAAGCAATATGATCATGATTATGCCAGGAGCCGAGAGACGTGGCGGAGTGAGAATGGGATCGTCTGACATGCAGACACTTAAAATCAGCGACTACAACACCCTGAAGGAAGAATGCACCTACCTGTCCGCCATCAGCCCGAGCGTGTCATCCGGAGGACAGTTCATCTTCGGCGGCAACAACTACAGCAGCTCCATCAGCGGAGTAAGCCAGGACTATCTGAAAATCCGCCAGCTGGAAGTTGAGGACGGGGAAATGTTCGACGACACGGATATCGCCCAGAGCGCCAAGGTCTGCGTAATCGGAAAGACAATCGCGGATAACCTTTTCACCGCGGGAGAGAATCCTGTCGGCCAGATAATCCGCTTCAAGAATATGCCTTTCACGGTCATAGGAGTACTAAAGTCAAAGGGTTACAACACTATGGGCCAAGACCAGGACGACGTTGTTCTGGCTCCTTTCACAACGGTGATGAAGAGAATCCTCTCCGTAAACTACCTGTCCATGATATACGCCTCAGCCATAACTGAAGGCCAGACACAGGAAGCCATAAACGAAATCAGCGATATTCTCCGCACCAACCACAAGCTCCAGGACGGCAAGGCAGACAACTTCAATGTCAGAAGCCAGGAAGAGCTAAGCTCCATGATGACTTCCACCACCACATCGATGACCATACTTTTGGCCTGCGTGGCAGGCATATCGCTGATTGTGGGCGGTATTGGCATTATGAACATAATGTACGTGAGTGTAACCGAGAGGACGAAGGAAATCGGCCTGAGGATGAGTGTGGGGGCCAGGGGCCTGGACATCCTGACACAGTTCTTGATAGAAGCCGTTATGATAAGCATCACCGGCGGCCTTATCGGAGTGCTGCTGGGCGTCGGGGCCGCATACGGAGTCAAGTTCTTTGCCGGCTGGCCGATTGCCATCCAGCCTATGAGCGTGATCCTGAGCTTTGCCGTCTGCTCCATCACCGGAATCTTCTTCGGCTGGTACCCTGCCAAGAAAGCCGCCAATCTCGACCCTATCGAAGCAATACGATATGAATAATATGAAAAGACTTTTTATAATCGCGACAGCACTGCTGTCCTCCGCCTGTCTTTGGGCGCAGACACAAGATTATCAGACAACTGAAGAATGTACCAGCATAATGGTGGGGAGGCTGGCCTCCACAGACGGGTCGGTCATCACATCCCATACCTGCGACGGTGTTTCACATACCTGGATCAGCTATGAACCGGCCGCAGACCACAAGAAGGGAGAGGTCCAGAAGGTTTACTACGGAACCCGCTGGACAAAGTTCAAGGGAGATACCACAGGCGTAAGATACAGGGGAGAGATTCCACAGGCAAAGCACACTTACGCATACCTTAACACCGGCTATCCTTGCCTGAACGAGAAGCAGGTGGCTATCGGGGAAACCACATTCTCCGGCCCTGACACCCTCAAGAATCCGGACGGGATGTTCATGATTGAGGAACTTGCCCACATAGCCCTGCAGAGATGCGACAATGCCCGCGATGCGGTCAAGCTGATGGGACGCCTCGCCGAGGAATACGGCTACGGAGACGGCGGAGAATGTCTTACGGTGGCTGACAAGAACGAGGTATGGTGCTTCGAGATCCTGGGAAACGGAAAGCACAGCAAGGGAGCCGTATGGGCCGCCCAGAGAGTGCCGGACGACCATATCTCCATCTCCTGCAACATCCCCAGGATCGGGAAGATAGACCGCAAGGACAAGAAGAATTTCCTCTGCTCTGACAACGTGGAGAAAGTGGCCATCGAGCACGGCCTTTGGGACGGACAGGGAGAGTTCAAGTTCTACAAGGCCTACCACGGAACCTATGGAGACGGCAAGAACTTCCGTGAAAGAGACTTCTACGTATTCTCGCAACTGGCTCCATCGCAGAACTTTACCTATGAAATGGATGAACTCCCGTTCTCAGTGAAGCCAGACGGGAAAGTGGATGTGAGAAAGGTTATGGAGCTTTTCCGCTCCACCTTCGAGGGCAGCCGCTTCGATATGACTCAGAACTGGAAGATGGAAGTCACCGCCAAAGACGGCACCAAGAGCATAGTCAAAAGCCCTGTCGCCAACCCTTGGCTCACGGCTGACACAAGAAACACTCTCAACACCCTTGCTCCGGGCACCATAGAGTTCAGCCGTACTCTTGCTGTCTGCTGGTGCTCATACTCCACTGTAATCCAGCTCAGAAGCTGGCTCCCCGATGCAGTTGGCGGCATCTGCTGGTATGCAGTTGACAACCCTGCCCAAAGCCCGAGAATCCCGCTGTTTGCCGGCGGAACATCCCTTCCTGAGGGCTTTAGCTTCTGCGGCCAGAAGCAGTACAAGGCAGACTGCATCCTCTGGCAGTTCAGAAGGCCTAACAGACTTGCAACAGTCGCCTGGCAAAAGTCCAGGGGAAGGGTAGAAGAAGAAATCGCCAAAATAGAGAAACTCTCCTTCGACTCCGTCTCCAAACTAACCAAGAACTCAAAGCCTGAAGAACTCAACGCCCTGACAGCCAACATCTACGAAACAGCCGTCAAGGCCTGGAACCAGATGGAAATCGACTTCTGGATGGCTTACGGAAGAGGCTTCTAACCCTTATCTTTGGAGAAATTGAGAAAATATTGATATTATTCCTTCTGTAAGGGAATGGTTATTGAATTTTCGTATTTTTGAAGAACAGGTAAGTAAAAACAAAAACATAAACTATATGAAAAAGATTTTGATCATGGCTCTTGCTGCATTATTTGGAAGCAACATCCTGGCCCAGGACCAGAGTGTCATAGACAGGATAAACAAAGGCGAGATAGTACCTTCAACTATGATGTACTGGATCACCAAGGACGATTGGACCAATGAATTCCTGAAAAAGGCAGAGCATTTGACACAGTCAGATCTGGATCACGAGAAATGGCTGAAAGGGAAATCGTTCAGCTGAATAAGGTCATCGAAACGATGAAAAAGATTATCGGAAATGAAACCAAGCAGTCCAAGATCGACAAGAAGCTTGCCAAGTATTTCGACGATCCGGCAAAGGCAATGGAGTTATATCTCCAAACCGTTGAGATGAAAGCCAGGGCCCAGGCATCACTCGGTGCTGTAAACGCCTACAAGGGCAGGGCTTACCACCCGATGCCTGAAGAGATGCTCACCTCTTTCCACTATTCATCAGGAAACGGTTTTGCAGGATGGAGTGTCAGCATCGTGCTGAACCGCAACAAAGAAGGAGCAGGCGGTGTACTTAAGTTTGAAGAAAAAAGGATGATGCACCGGGATAGTGAACGGGAGCAGAAACCAAGAGTCGCTAATGTGGATGACTCCGTATTCGTAAAGGTAGACAACCTTATAAAAGAAGGTCACCTCTACGACGAGGCCAACTATTATCATCCATACTTAGATGTAACGGATGGCACCAACTGGTCCGTTTGGATGTCATACGGGAAAACCGACATATCCACAGGCGGCTATATGGCGGGCCCTAACCACTCCAATGCCCTTAGGGAAATCCTGAAGTACCTCCACGATGTCATCGATGAGCTCTGTCCTCCGAAGAAAGACTAAGAAAAAAGGGATGGCCGAATGGTCATCCCTTTCACTTTACAATCCCAAGAATCTAGTAAGTCATCTTAGGCTCCAAAGCCTTAGCCTCGGCGATCATCTTTTCTACAGACTTCAGAGGAGGAACCACTCTGGTGAGTTTCTTCTTTGCGTTTGTCTCCTCGAGAGCCTTGTGCAGATTCTCGGCCTTGCGGTTGCGAAGTTCCTTTACGGTATCAACTCCGGCAGCCTCCAGAAGCTCTGAGAACTGAGGGCCTATACCCTTGACTCTGAACAGGTCTGCATGGTTGGTCCAGCGGAGGATCATTTTCTCCGGAATGTCAGTTGCCTTGGCAAGTTCCTTGCGGCCTTTAGGTGCTGCGCATCTTTCAAGAAGCTCGCTCACCTTGTTGATGCCGGCCTCGGTAAGTTTCTTTGCATAAACGTCACCAACGCCTTCGATGTCGATAATCTTGTAATCCATGGTAATAGTGTTAAAGTGTTACATACAAAATTAATGAAAAAAACTGCAATAAAACAACCTCCTTGGCAATATGTTTGCATGAATAAACGTGTTATTTATTTTTACCGTATGATAGCAACTAGGAAATCAGCAGGATTGCTCTCCCTTGTCCTGGCAATGGCTTTTGTGGCCATAAGCGTCGGATGCTCAAGGGAAAAGAGCGCGGAACAAATTTATGACGAGAACGCCAGCGGAGTCGTCATGATCCTCAACGAGCATTACTACAGTGTAACCCTCCCTACCGGGGAAACCTTCTATTTCAGCAACCAGGTGGAGACCGCATACTCGTTTGGAACAGGCTTTTTCATAGACAAATACGGTGGAATACTCACCAACCGCCACGTGGTTAACCACTACATAAAGAAGAGCGACGTGATGAACTACGTTAAGCAGCTCCTGTCCGCCCTTGCATCCTATGCCCGGGAACGGCAGGAACAGGCATCATACGAGGCCGGCAAGATATACCAGGCTCTGAACCAGACAAATATGTATGATGACTACAGCTCTTACAATGAAGCCCTCAAGAAAAGACTCTATGAACTCAAGCGGGAATATGACCAGGCTCAGGCCTACATCACCCAGCTCAGGAGGATGGACGCCTCCCAGATAGCCGTCAGATGCCACAGCAAGCTTGGCATAGCCTACAACGATTCCTATGTAAGCGGTCCTGCGGATTTCAAGCCTTGCACCATAGTCCGCGAGTCTGAAGACGAGAACGTGGACCTCGCCCTCATCCGCCTGTCTGACGGAACAACCCCGGATAATGCGGCTGTTTTCCAGACCGGAGTCCAGAAAGACGGCAGTATCAAGCAGAACACAGCTGACAACCTCACCCTGGACCAGCAGCTCTACCTGATAGGCTACAACCAGGGCATCGCTCTGGCATCCACCACAGAAGGCATCAAGGCACAGCTCACTTCCGGAAAGATATCGCAGAAGCCGGACCAGTACCGCCTTCTCTACACTATTCCGATCCTCCAGGGCTCAAGCGGAAGCCCTGTAGTGAACTCCTACGGAGACCTTGTAGCCGTGAACTTTGCGGCGGTAAGCGGAACCCAGAGCTTCAACTTCGGCATCCCTATCCACCAGATAAGGGCCTTCCTGAAGCCTTAATTTGCAAAATCTTCTTATTTTTGGGCAAATTTTACTGAATCCAAACGCATATCACATACTGCAATGAGAGCTTTTACACTCAAACTGTCCGCTATATTCCTGATGGTTATCTCATCAGCATTTTGCTTTGACAACAGCCTGGCTGCACAGGACTGGAACGGAAGGCGCTACATCACTGAAGACCTTGAAGTCTGCCACCAGATGATCTTGAAACTTCTGGCCAAGGACAAAAGTTTCAGCGATGCTCCGGCTGTGGAAAAAGAAGCAATAGTAGCCCTTCTGGCCATGACCGACATAAAGATCGGGATGGCTTTCAAAAGCAAGAACAGGTTTGTCAGCACCGTAATGATGAGCATTAACAACAGCCTGGCCCATAAAGCAAGTATGGGACGCGAACAGATTGAGGAGGCAAACTCGATGCTGATGCAGTTGAGCGCAGACATGAAAACATCTGGAACATATACCATTGAAGGCAAAAACCTTAACATCAAGGACGCCACGAACAAAGAAACGGTCACCTTCACCCTTCTTGAAGACGGCCAGAAAATCCAGGCCACTGAAGATGGTATAACAATAGTTTTCAAAAGATTAAAATAAGCCTCTCAGTTTAAGCCCGCGATGAAGTTTTTTCGCCGATTGTTCTCCAAGCTCAGACTCTATTTCATAGAGTTGGGCCATAGCATTTCCCACCCCAAGGAGAGCAAAAGGTACGATTTCAAAGGCATGCAGACAAAGCATACCTGCGCAAACTGCGGGCTGGAATATGAGGGCAAGTTCTGCCCCCGCTGCGGCCAGAAGGCTGCCACCCAAAAGCTTACGCCAGGCAACATCATAAGCAGTGTGCTTGAGGTCGGAGACTTCAACAACAGAAGCGTTATCGGAACCATCCTGGAACTGTTCTACAGGCCAGGCTACTTTATGAGGGACTTCCTCAAAGGCCACCGCGCACCTTATTACGCCCCTATCAAGCTACTTTTCTTCCTCTGCGTCATACTCGCGATAGAAGTCAACCTGGGAATCATCAAGAGCCCTAAAAAACAGATAGAAGCACAAAAAGAGATTTCTCAGGCCATGCTAGACTCACTCGCCTGGGTCTGGGCTGAAGATGACTTTGAGGACGAAGACGGCACCCCTGGCATCGCCTATAAAAACACTGCCCTGGCACAAGAAGCTGCAAAAAAATCTGATGACTCTTTATCATTTGAACTGACAGAGACCGAAGAAGAAGAGTATCTCAAGCTGAAGGCGAAAAAAGACAGGGTAATTGGCATCGCCAGCACCACTCTTGACTATCACAACAAATATCTGGACTGGATAGACAGAAACAAGCCGCTGTACACGCTTATTCTCAACATAACCCTCGCCTTTGTATGCTGGTTCATGTTCAAGAGAGCACCTGAAATCGGAAGGCTTTCATACACGGAGCACTTCTTCGTGCAGATTTACATAAGCTGCCAGCTTATAGTCCTTGCCATCCTGATACTCCCGTTCTGGCAGACAAGCTCCGGAGACCTTCCTATATGGATTCTCCCGGTGATAATGATATGGGATTTCAAGCAGCTGTTCGGAATCAGCTGGGGAAAGAGCCTGGGCAAGACAATACTGACTCTGATTATCAACGGAATACTGACATTCATCGTGTTTGTCGTTGTTGCCGCTCTGATAGTCACGGTTTTCGCCCACGTGAAAGGCATTCTGTAACAGGGAAACCCGCTACCCTTCCTGAAGCCATAGATTCGCGTCTCCAATTTGTGTTCTCCCGGTAGCCGGACTATTTACCTGAATACTATCCAGTTGGTGGTATACTTGCATTTCTCCACCCACGGGTGAATGACCGTGACCTCTCCTGCCGGCCTTTCCCTGTACCAGGAATGGTTCCATCCGCTTCCCATATCCAGATAAAGAGCATACTGGACGCCAATTTGCTCCAAAAGCTCCACATACTCGGCATAACGGATCTCCTCTTTTGAATCAACAATGCACAACTCCCCGTTCAGGCAGCACAGGCTGCGAAAAAAATATTTCCCGTCCGGAAGACGGTCTCTAAAACGTGGCTGAGTCTGAAAGTTGTAGATAATCATATTCTGCCCGAAGCCCATTGTTACAGGAAAACCGTTGACAGAAGGCAGGTGATTTTCATCAAGCATGAAACTTCTTTCAATATCACACTCACTTCCGGGCTTGCTCTTTGTAAGAACAAATCCCCAAGCTGTACCTTTTGCAGCAATAAACTCGCCGGTATTGTCAGGGCAGTCGTATCCCTTGTAAAGCACTCCCCCACTTATATGATTCCCCGCTATGTTGCCGTGAGAGAACTCTTCCAGAAGTTCTCCAGTGAAAGCGGCTTCACAACAAAAGATAATATCTGTCTCAACGTTGTAGTCAGGCATTTTCCCGCAGACAAGATCGACATCGTTGAAATGGAGAGTATAGATTACCAGGGAAGAATCCTTGCCACCAGCATCTATGTCAAGATAGCAGGGGCCTCGCATATAACCACTTGAATATTTTGGAGTTTTATCCTTACATCCGCCAGACATGACAACCAGAGAAATAAGCAAGGCAAGAATCTTTGTCAAGGAAAACCGTTCCATTACCCTTCCTTCACGAGCATCAGCTTGATGCAGTCTCCGATTTCCTTGGCCACGTCCGTGGTATCCTCAAGGGACTGAACGATGTTCTTGCACTTTGTAAGCTCGATGCCATTGGTCTCAGCCTCGAACAGATGGCTCATATAGTTTTCGTAGATGTCATCCACCTCGCTTTCTATCTCCTTGATCCTTACGCACAGGGACTTGAGCTCCTCCCCTTTCTTCTTCCACTGGTCAAAATCAGCGGTAATGGCGGAAAGCAGCCGGGCGTCCTCAACAATCTGCTCCCCGATTTCAATCCAGGAAGCATCAGTATAATTAGGACGGTAGATGACAAGTTTCTTGGAACTGTCGTGAATCATATCCAGAAATGACTCCATCCTGGAGCCCAAAGTCTGGATATCCTCCCTGTCAAACGGCACCCTATGGGCCTTGTAAAGGATTCCGGAAATCTTGGCATCCACGATATCGCCCTCTCTCTCAACCTCTTTCATCTGGCGGGCAAGCTCTTTCTTCTTCTCGTAGGACTCTTCCTTGAGAATATCCACCAGCAAGGCCGCAGCCTTGGAAATCAAAGCGCTCTGCTCCTTGAAAAGCGGAAAGAAAACCTCTCCTCCGCCTCTTCTGCAAAAAATGTTGAACGACATAACTAATGTATGAAACCGATTCTTTATGAAAATTCTTATCTTTACCACAAATATAATAATCTGAATCGAAAAATTTTCTCACAATGAATAAGACCACCATCAAAAGAACTATCTACGCAATTTGCCTTGCGTTGTTATTCATCTCTTTCTCAGCGATAAATACTTTCGCTCAGAACGACACTATTAAACTTTCTTCCGATCCGGATTTCTATGCAATCACCCTGAAGAAGGATATCCCTGTCGCAGAGAAGATAATGAAAGACCTTCTGCCTTACAAAGACACCAAGACCACCGGCGATCTGATGGTAATGGCCGCCAAGAAGCTCCTGGGCAACGACTATGTTGCAGGAACCCTGGAGGAAGGAGACTCAGAGGACGTGAGGGTTTACCTGAGCAAGACAGACTGCATAATCTTTGTGGAAACCTGCATGAACCTGGCTCTTACGGTAAAGAAATACGGCAAGGACGCAGACTTTGAGAAACTCTGCCAGATGGTTCGCCAGAGCCGCTATCGTGACGGTATGGTTCGCTGCTATTCAGACCGCATCCACTACACCACAGAATGGATACGCCAGGGAGAAAAGCGCGGCATCGTAGAAGATATCACCCTCAAGTGCGGAGGACAGGTTTACGACCATCCTATCAACTTCATGACCTCCCACTACAAGAGCTACAAGCACCTGAAAGACGCCGATGTAACCAAAGAGTGCTGCGGCAACGAAAAAGAGATGGAAACCTGCACCATGAACCAGGCCACCAAAGACTACAACGTAATCGCCAGGGTGGAAAAGGAACTCAACACCCAGCCTTACACCTACATCCCGCAGGAAAAGATCAAGGCCAACGAGAAATCCATCAAGAGCGGAGACATAATCGGCTATATGTCAACCACCAAAGGTCTGGACATCGCCCACGTAGCCATCGCCTACTGGAGAAAAGACGGCAAACTGGGCTTCATCCACGCCTCAATGGGCAAGATGAAAGTGGTTGTCGACGAAAAGACCATCGCAGACTATGCCCTTGCCAGCAAAGGAATTAACGGAATCAAAGTTATAAGAGTTAAATAACCGGACTATGATGAATCTTGACAAATGCCCCTATTGCGGCAAAAAGATCATAATAGGAGCCACTCAGTGCCCTTTCTGCGGAGAGGACCTCAGCGATATAGAACCGCCTGAGGGATTTGAAGCCAGAGCCCAGAGTGGTCCTCAGCCTGGACCTTCAGAACAGGTGCCACCTCCTCCAAGCCCGCAATATGCTGCACCTCAAAATGGCCCGCAGTATTATTATGCCCCGCAGTACCGACAATTTCCGATGCCAAGCATCACGGAAGCCTTCAAGACCTGCTTCCTGAAGAAATATGCAAACTTCCACGGCAGGGCCAGGCGCTCTGAATACTGGTGGTTCTACCTTGTTTATTACGCAATAAGTCTATTGGTCAGCATCCTGGCATTCAGCTTCATCGATTTCAGACAGTTTTTCGACTTTTCTTCAAACTCGTCCGCATATGAACTGAGGGAGTCTTTGGAGATGTTAAGGAAAAGCTTTCTGTACAATCCGGGATATTGGCTGAGTATCGTTGTAAGTCTTGCATTCCTGCTTCCGAACCTGGCTGCCTGCGTAAGGAGGCTTCACGACATCGGGAAAAGCGGTACGGTGCTTCTCTACTTCCTATTTGGCCTTATCCCGCTCCTTGGTGCAATATTCATCCTGGTTTATGGAATCATTCTTCTTGTATGGATGTGTACGGACGGACAGAAAGGACCTAACAAATGGGGACCGTCTCCGAAATATTACCTCGTCAGCCATCCGTTCGGCCAGGAAGATCCTCAAAATAGGCAGCAATAATATGCTTATACTCAGCGATAAACATCGCAGAGCGAAAAAGATTTCAATAAAAATGAAAAAAGTTTTGGAGAATTGAAAAAAGGCAGTATATTTGCAGTCCCAAAACGGAAGCAATTCCGCGATTAGCTGACTCGCTAGCTCAGCTGGTAGAGCACGACACTCTTAATGTTGGGGTCCAGGGTTCGATCCCCTGGCGGGTCACCAGAAAAGCCTTCAGAACACTCTGAAGGCTTTTTTGTTATTACCTGTGTCCAAATTTGTGACCGGAACTACGCCTATTCCTGCCTTAAAGTCAGGCCGTCTCTGGACGGAACAAAGAGGTTGTTGGACTCCCACTGGATGAACTCCTTGAATTTCTCCTGCTCGGCCCCAAGAATCTCATATCCGCCATAGAACTCGTTGCTGCCCATAAGCCAGGCATTGTAAACCCTCCAGAAACCGGCATCTTTAATCTTCTTCTCGTATTTGAGAACTGCCACCAAATCATTTTGCGGAATAATGCTTCCTTTTTCCTGCTGCTCCTTCAGGTAATACTCCAGAGCATCTCCCCTAATCTCTATCAAATCATCAAATGTCAGCTCTTTACTTTTTGCGGCCTCAGTCAAGGCTCCAGATGCCAGAACGCCACGCTCATATGTAAGCTCAAAGCAAGTCATCTTGGCCAACAGCGCCTCCGGAGAAGATAAATCTGCCTGGGATATCTGAATGTTGTTCTTCTTGGTAAGAGTAACGTGCACTTTGGCAACAGTATCTCCCTCAAATGCTATATGCTCCCTGTAAACGTCCGCAATCATCGCCCCCATAATGGCGCTCCTATCGCTGTTAGGGTCCAGCAGCCTGTAAACCGTAGCGTACAGAATAGCAAAGATCGGCTCGCTAGACTGGCCCAGTATTTCAGCTGCCCTGAAATAGTTAGACGTAAAGTCAGGATCCACCTTAATGCCGTTCTCATACAGCAGCAACGCCTCATAGTAATTGCCCTCCATATTCTCCAGGTTGCCTTTTTCCAGATACAGCGGACCGGAATTCGGGAACAGCTTAAGTCCCTTGTCGTAGGTCTCCCGAGCCTTGTCTCTCTGCCCTTTCATATCGTAGGCATTGCCCCAAGCCTGATACAGAAGAGAATTCGCATCCTTGTTCTTCTGAAGTTTCTTGAAAATATCTATCGCCGAGTCATAATCTTGTTTGCTGTAATAAGCCAGGCCGAGCTCATAGCCAACAATAAAGTTCTTGGGATTAGCCTTTTGCACCTCCTTCAGCAACTCAACAGACTTGTCGAGATTGCCGTTATTCATAAGCTGAATCGCCTGCCGGACCTTCAAATCATCCTCCTTGGACAAATCCTGAGATTGAGCAAAAACCGGCACCAGAGCCACAACCAGAAGAATCAAAAACCGTTTCATAACTGTGCTTTATGTTTATTCGTTATAAAGATAGCATTTTTATTTTACCTTTATAGCATAAAAGCACGCGTTATGAAAAGCAGCAAGAATTACATAGAAGAGGCGGGATTTGCCGTTACCGTATGCAAGAAAGACGGGGAAATCATCTATATGAACCAGAAGTCCAAGAAGACTTTCCTCAAGCCCGGAGATGAAGACCTCATTGGCAAAAACGTTCTGGACTGCCACCCTGAGCCTGCCAGAACCTTGCTCAGCGATCTTCTTGTTCATCCGAGGAATAACGCCTACACCATTGAAAAGAACGGCATCAAGAAGCTCATCTATCAGACCCCGTGGTACGACAAAGGTGAATACCAGGGCTTTATGGAAATGTCTATGGAGATTCCGTTTGAAATGAAACACGCTGTCCGTACCCCAAAACCAGATTCAGAAGCAGAAGCAAAGCCAAGGCGCAAACGCTGCTCCCCTAACTCCATCTTTGAACTCAAACCCAACGAGATATTCGTCTTTGGCAGCAACCTAAGAGGAGCGCACGGAGGCGGAGCTGCCAGAGTGGCCTACGAGAAGTTCGGAGCCGTCTGGGGAGAAGGCGTCGGACTCCAAGGCCAGACCTACGCCATCCCTACTATGCAAGGCGGAGTTGAAACCATCAAACCCTATGTAGACCAGTTCATTGCCTTTGCCATGCAGAATCCCAACCTCACCTTCCTGGTAACCCGCATCGGCTGCGGCATAGCAGGTTTTACAGACGAAGAAATCGCCCCGCTATTCAAGGCCGCTATGCTGGTTGACAACATCCTTCTCCCTGGCTCATTTGTTAAAGTGCTGGAGAAATAACTCGCACAAGAAACAACTTATAACAAAAAGCAGATCAGCAGACTCCGCAACATTCAACAACAGAATCACAAAAGCAATTAAATATGAAAACCCTACGCCCAATCATCACCGCAACAGCCATTATCCTGGCCTCAGCCCTCACAATGACATCTTGCTACAATAGCTCAAAAGCTCCTTCAGACGCAAATGATGAAGCCTCAGAAGAAACCGCACAAAAAGCAACCCCTCTTGGCAGGCCTTCTTCAATACCATATACCGTGGCAGAAAACTATTTCATCAAAAACGGCGCTAATCTTCCTGACAACCATAAGATTACAGACAAAGATACTTTCAACTCCATCTTTGGCATGGCCACCACTATGGGAGAAAACGGCAAGCCAACCGAGATTGACTTTGACAAGAACTTTGTAATTGCAGTTGAGACTGGCCCTGTCCAGAAAGAGACCACGCTGACTCCAGAATACCTGATTAACCACCACGATGGCAAGCTAGTGTTCCACTACGCCATCAAGCAAGGAGAAGACATCTCCTACACCATCCGCCTGGTCCTCATCATTATTGTTGACAAAAACCTTGAAAACATGCCAATAAAGCTAGTCAGCCACAGCTAGCACAATTAAATTAAGCAAATCGACTATTTCCTTGTTTTAGGAAATTTTGTTTCTTATATTTGCAAAGCACAATTAATGCGGATATGAGAAACAGAATAAAGGAATTGCTTGACAATAAGGGAATTTCGCAAACTTGGCTGGCAAAGAAGCTGGGCAAGAGTTTCCGTACGGTCAATATGTACTGCAGCAACACTATTCAGCCGCCTGCAAAAGCACTTGAAGAAATTGCGCATATACTGGATGTTGATCTGCCAGAACTATTGTCAAAGGAGAAAAAATACCCTATTCCTGAAGACAAGGAACCATCACTATTTAAAGAACCAAGCGCGACTTATCATACTCTACCTAAACCTGTAATCAAGCCGTCTGCTTACTCTAAGGTAAAATACCTGATAATTGATGACCTGAAGTTCATCGATGTACCAAAGGAACAAGTTATAATGAGCTTTGTTTCAACCTGCATCGAGGCTGCGGCCAGAACTGCAAAATGCTCTTATGAAGCCATATACAAGCGAATGAAGAAAGTCCGTCTGATAGAGAATTACATCTATCCATGCTATGACGGGCTACACACAGAAAGCCGCGAGAATTTAGCGGTGGATATACTGGAGTGTCTAGAAATGTGGGAAAAAAGAATGAACAACTAATTCGAAAGATTATGGATGAGAAGAGAAAACTCCTTGTATATCACGGAGGAACAGAGTTAATTGAGCACCCTCTTTATAACTATGGAAGAAGCCTGCTAGACTTCGGCAAAGGCTTCTATGTCACCGATATAAAGGAACAGGCCATTATGTGGGCAAAGATAATCGCCAAAAAACGTGGCCTGGAGCCAGTAGTCAGCAGATATCTGCTTGACTGGTACTCAATCGTAAGACAGGCAAAATGCAGGCTCTTTGGATATTATGATGAAGATTGGCTGAATTTTGTGGTCCTTTGCCGCAAAGGATATGATCCTTCAAGAAAATTCGACTACATAGAAGGCGGCGTGGCTGACGACCGGGTAATTGATACCGTAAATAGCGTTGTTTCTGGACTTATGGATTACAAAACTGCCCTAAAGACACTCTCTACAGTCGAGCCTAGCAGCCAGATGTGTTTTCTCAATCAACCGACAATAGACAAATACCTGGAATATAATGGAATGGAATTTATCTAAGAAAGAAAAGGAACAAAACGATATAATTCTCAAAGAGATAGTTCTGTGCAATCTCATCGGGGAAATAGCCTGTGTGCTTGCAGAGAGGCTCAAGACAGAACCTCTGCTGGCTCTCCAGCTGTTCTACGAAAGCAACACCTGCCGCCAGCTACACGACAGAAGCACCGGCCTCTACCTTTTCAGCGCCGGCTACATAGCAGAAGACTACATAAGAGAAAAGACCCGCTAAGAACTTTGCTTGGCTTTCTTCTTCGGGAAAGCAAGCATCAGAAGGTTGATGATGATGTAGGTGGTAATTACCGCCACTATAAGCGCAGGGAAACTGAATCCCCCTACTATAGCCATAACAATCT
>CADAOA010000052.1 GCA_902789435.1 uncultured Bacteroidia bacterium
GTAGAACTCGATGACCTTTCCCTTCGCTATCTCGAGCCCGATATCTACGAAGAGCTCTCAAAGAGCATCGCAAACCAGAAAAAGGGCAGGGAGGATTTCATATCCGGCATCGTTGCCGAAGTCTCAAGTCATATCGAGGCGGCAGGCATAAAAGCACAGGTCGGAGGCAGGGTAAAGCATCTTTTCAGCATCTACAAAAAGATGAAGAACCAGAACAAGACCCTGGACCAGATATATGATATCTTTGCGGTCAGAATACTTGTTGATGATGTAAGGGACTGCTATGCCGCACTCGGCGTGATCCATTCTCTCTACAAACCCATACCCGGCAGGTTCAAAGACTACATCGCCATGCCCAAGCCCAACATGTATCAGTCGCTTCATACAACTCTTATCGGTACCAACGGCCAGCCCTTCGAGATCCAGATAAGAACATATGAAATGCACCGTACCGCTGAATACGGTATCGCAGCGCACTGGAAATACAAAGAGGTCGGAAGCGGCCAGGCAAGCGATTCAAGCGAGGAAAAGAAGCTTTCATGGCTTCGCCAGATCCTTGAATGGCAAAAGGATGAAAACGACAACTCAGAATTTCTGAGCATGATAAAGACGGACCTTAACCTCTTTACCGATTCCGTTTTCTGCTTTACGCCCGCCGGTGACATAAAGACACTTCCCCTCGGCTCGACACCAATAGATTTTGCCTACAGCATACATTCCGCAGTCGGCAATAAGATGGTAGGCGCCCGTGTAAACGGCCGTATGGTCAATATCGACTATAACCTCAAAAACGGCGACAGAGTAGAAATAGTAACATCCCAGAACTCCAAAGGCCCCAGCCGCGACTGGCTCAAGATCGTAAAGACGGCACAGGCCAGAAACAAGATCAACGGCTGGTACAAGACAGAGCTAAAGGAAGAAAACATCCTGCGCGGCAGCGAGCAGATCGCAGCCTACTGTAAATTAAAGAACATAAATCTTACCGATATCAAAAAGCCCGAATATGTCGAAGTCATCTTAAAGAAATACAGCTGTAAAGACTGGGATGCCGTTTTGGCCGCAGTCGGTCACGGCGGTCTTAAAGAGGCGCAGATAGTAAACAGGCTTCAGGAAGAATACTTAAAAGACCACCCCATCGTCCTCACCGATGAAGAGGCGATGGAAAAATACACCGCAAAGACCGTAAACCGCATGAAGGTCTCAAGAAGCGGCCGCGGCGTTGAGATAAGGGGAACCAACGATGTTGCAGTCAGATTCCCCAAGTGCTGTTCGCCCGTGCCCGGCGATGAGATCGTCGGTTATATCACAAGAGGAAGAGGTCTTTCGGTCCACAGGACGGACTGCATAAATATCCTTTCCCTGTCTGAAGAGGAAAAAGGAAGGCTCATCCCCGCCGAATGGGAAGAGACCGTCGAAAACGAAAACTATCTGACAGAGATCAAGATATTCGCAAACGACCGTATCGGCCTTTTAAAGGACATTTTGAACATGTTTGCCGAAGAGCGCATCAGCATCCACTCTTCTTCAATCCACTGGTTGCTGATGTGCTTTGCAAGGAGAGCTCCCATAGATGAAACCAACAGAGAATCGTGTTCTGCCAGAAAACTGCTTATGCCCTTCTGGCTGAGGTCCTGATTGGCAGGAAAGCGGAAATGGAGGCTGTCTGTAATGAAGGCAGTGTAGATAGTTGTGTCAGTTATGGCGTCGTATACCTCCAAATTGGCCATTATAGTCTGCATACCGATTGTGGAAACATTGGCTCTCTCGTCAAAATCTTTGAACAGAGCCACTTTCCCGTACGATATGTCCTTTATCAAAACTAGTGTGCCTCCTCCGGTAGCCATCATAAGGCCCTCCATATACTCCTTGTCTGAAGATCCTGGATATTCATCCTGGGGAATGGTAAAGGCGCCAACTGATCCATCTTCAAGGGCGTTGCTTGTCTCAATGCTTCTGGCTGCTCCCAGTGCAAGTATCGCGGTGGCGGTACTGTCCGCTTTTTTGTCCTTGTAGGTTGCAACAACTGCAACAGGCTGCTCGTCCACTGCAAGGGTAAAAGCCTTCGGCTGAAGCACATCCACATTGAAAAGCATTGCCTGTGGTGTAGCGCACCCGGCAAGTGCGAGGCCCAGAAGGGCCATGAATCCGTATCGCTGAATAATTTTCATAATCCTGAATTTGACTGCAATAATTGCACCAACAGGTGACTTTTACAAAATGTTCAGGCTCTGTTCGCGTATTTTCTCAAGTTCATCCTTCATCTTGACCACCAAAGCCTGTATGGAGGCGTCGTTGGCCTTGCTGCCCAAGGTGTTAATTTCCCTTCCCATTTCCTGCACTATGAACCCTAGCTTCTTTCCTGCCAGAGGGTCAGACTGGATGGTATCCATGAAATACTTGCAATGCTGGGCAAGCCTGACTTTTTCCTCGTTGATGTCCAGTTTCTCCACATAGAAAACTATCTCCTGCTCCAGCCTTTCCGGATTGGCTTCTATGCCAGCGTTGTCTATCTTCTGGCGAAGCCTTTCTTTGATCGCCGGCACTCTCTTGACATCCAAGGCCTTGACTTCTTCCAGGCAGTTCATTATGTTGATCACTCTTTTAAGGACATCTTCCAGAAGGGCAGTTCCTTCAGTCTCTCGATAGGCGTTCAGCCTGTTTATAGCCTGGGAAATAGCCTTGTCTATCTTGCCCCAGTCCTCATCGCTGAACTCATACTGCTTTGTTTCCATCACGTCAGGCATCCTTATGATGGACGCTATCAGGAATGAGTCGGAAAGAGGGAGAGCCGCTGCATCCGGAGACTCAGTCTTCTGGATGTCCTTTATCTGGTGAAGAAGATCCAGGACGGCCTCCGAGTTTATCTGCTTGTTTGCCGCCGGGTTCTTGAGTTCCAGATTCAGGGAGAAGTCTATGCTGCCCCTTACGAGTTCCTTGGAAAGCAACTTGCGGATTTCCAATTCCTTGTCTTTGGGCACAATCTGGCTCTTGAAACTGATGTCGGCGTTTTTCCCATTGAGAGATTTAATCTCCACGGTTATCTTGCTGTGGTCTGCAAGGGTGCACTCTCCCTTGCCATATCCTGTCATTGATCTTATCATAAGGGCAAATTTAATATAAAATCAGTATATTTGCTATTTGTGAAAACACAATAGAAAATCATTATGGAAGAAGCAAAAAACCTCAACTTCATTGAGGAAATCATTGAGGAAGACCTTAAAAGCGGAAAACACAAGAGCATACTTACCCGTTTCCCTCCGGAGCCTAACGGCTATCTGCACATAGGGCATGCAAAGAGCATCTGCCTGAACTTTGGAGTGGCCAAGAAGTACGGTGGCAAGACCAATCTGCGTTTCGACGACACCAATCCTACCAAGGAAGACGTTGAGTATGTGGATTCCATCAAGAACGACATCCGCTGGCTTGGCTTCCAGTGGGCTGAGGAAAGATATGCTTCTGACTATTTCCAGCAGCTTTATGACTGGGCTGAACTGCTGATAAAGAAAGGTCTGGCATATGTTGATGACCAGTCTCTGGAGGATATCCGCCTCAACAGGGGAACCGTCCAGAAGCCTGGAACCCCATCTCCTTGGCGCGACCGCAGCGTTGAGGAAAACCTCGCCCTTTTCCGCGATATGCGTGACGGCAAGTTCAAGGAAGGCGAGAAGGTTCTCCGCGCCAAGATAGACATGGCTCATCCGAACATGCTCTTCCGCGATCCTATAATGTACCGCATAAACTACGCTCCGCACCATCGTACGGGCACCAAGTGGTGCATCTACCCGATGTACGACTTCGCCCACGGCCAGAGCGATTCCATAGAGGGCATCACTCACAGTATCTGTACTTTGGAGTTTGATGTCCACCGTCCTCTGTACGACTGGTTCATCGAGAATCTGGAAATCTTCCCTAGCCATCAGTACGAGTTTGCAAGGCTCAACCTCACATATACGGTAATGAGTAAAAGAAAGCTCCTGGAGCTTGTGAAGAACAACTATGTCCGTGGCTGGGACGACCCTCGTATGCCTACCATCTGCGGAATCAGGAGAAGGGGCTACACTCCGGAGAGCATAAAGATGTTCGCCGAGAAAGTGGGCGTGGCAAAGCGTGACAACATCATAGACCTCTCCTTAATGGAGTGGTGCGTAAGAGAAGACCTGAACGCGAGAAGCAACCGCTATATGGCTGTGCTTGACCCTGTTGAACTGGAACTCGAGGGGTGGCCTGAAGGCCAGGTAGACTGGGTTGAGGCTCCGATGAACCCGGCTTTCCCGGATGGTCCAAAGAGAAAGATTCCTTTCACCGGCCACGTTTACATCGAGAGGGCAGACTTTATGGAGAATCCTCCAAAGAAGTACTTCCGTCTCCAGCCTGGTGGAGAAGTACGCCTGAAGTACGGCTACATCATCAAGTGCAAAGACATAGTAAAGGATGCAGACGGTAACATAACCAAGATCATCTGCACCTATGACCCTTCATCAAAGCCTGGAGCAGGCGAATGGAGAAGCGTCAAGGGTACCATCCACTGGGTCAGCATCCCTCACGCCAAGAAGTTGGAAGTAAGGCTTGTAGACCGCCTGTTCACCGAGCAGTATATGGATCAGATTCCGGAAGGCTCAGACTACAAGGACTTCCTTAACCCTCATTCAATGGACATCATCACGGCCTATGCCGAGCCAGCCCTCCTGGAGGACAACTCCGGCATCGCCGTCCAGTTTGAACGCACGGGCTACTTCTTCAAGGATCCTGACAGCACCGAGGACCTGCCTGTCTTCAACCGCACCGTCACCCTGAAGGACACCTTCAAGTTCAAATAGAAGATATGACATATAAATCCTTAATAGCAGTAATCGTTGTGGTTTCTGCAGCCTTTGCCTGCAAGTCCAGCAACACCCGGGAACCTGGAATGACCTTCACCCAGGAAGAACTTGTGATTCTGAACCAATCGGATTCCGTGATGTACCTTACCGTCATCGGCGACAAGTCTGACAGCCTTATACTCAGGAAAGTATCCAGGGATTTCACCGATGAGGAGCTTCAGAGCAAGGAATTCAAGACCCTTGCCAGGAATCTCCTTGCCACTGTCCAGGACCCTAGCCAGGATGGAGTGGGCATTTCCGCTCCGCAGGTTGGCCTGAACCTCAGGATGATTGCTGTAATGCGTTATGACAAAGACGACAAGCCCATTGAACCTTACGCCAACGTCCACATCACATATTTGAGCCAGAACATCAAGTCCGGTCCGGAAGGCTGCCTTTCCGTTCCAAACTACAGAGGCATCGTTCCGCGTTCAGACAGCATCATTGTCTCTTACTACGACATCAACTCCGGCACTCATAAAACCGACACGATAGGGGGCTATACCGCCATCATCTTCCAGCACGAGACAGACCATCTGGAAGGCATCCTTTACATAGACCGCGCAGACTCCGTCTTCTTCAGCCAGGCTTCTGCCGACGAGCGCAAACTCTTCGAACAGCAGGGAGCCTACACCAAGCCCGCCTGGTGGCCGTACAAGTAACGCCCCTGATCCCGAGACATGAACCCTGTTGCCTTGCGACTTCTCAACCAGCAGCTTGCGGCGCCTCAGTTCACCGATCCGGCTGAGGTCGTAAGCCATTTGTGCGCTATTCAGGCACAGGAATACCGCATGATGCGCTGGGCTGTAGCCATGCGCACAAAAAAGCCTTCCGCCAAGGCATTCAAGGATGCTTTTGACAGCGGAAGCATCATCCGCCTTCACCTTATGAGGGGTACCTGGCAGCTGGTAAGCGCACAAGATTACTGGTGGATGCTGGACCTTTGCGCTCCCAAGGCCATCGCCGTCACCAAAGGCTGGATGGCCAGCAACAAGATCTCCATCCCTGCCAGGGAGCAGACAAAAATCCGGGACATTCTTTCCCGTATCGCTGAGGAAAAAGGAAGCGCAACCAAAGAAGACTTCAAACAGGCTCTGAAAGAGAAAGGTATAAATATGGATGACCACAGGCTGTCCTACCACATCCGTATGGCTGAGTTTACCGGCACTCTCTGCAGCGGGGATCTTCTCCCTATGAAAGCAACTTATGCTCTGGCGATCAAAAAAGTAGGACCACACCCTGGCAAAACCGACAGGGACGAGACCCTTATGACTCTTACCCGCAAGTATTTCCAGAGCCGCCAACCTGCAACCATAGAGGACTTTGTCTGGTGGTCCGGCCTTAATGTCAGCGATTGCAGAAGGGGCATAGAACTCCTTAGCACTTTAATCCATAAGGAGCATCTTAATGGCCGTGATTTCTACCTTACCGACAACTGTCGCACTCGAGGTTTCCGCCAAGGCAAATATCTTCTGATTCCTCCGTACGATGAATATCTGATTGGCTACAAAAGCAGAGACATAGTCCTGTCCCAGGAACACCGCCACAAGGCCCACAACAACAGCGGCATCTTCCAGCCTGTCATCGCCCGTGACGGCATCATCTGCGGCAACTGGGCACCGTTCAAACCTGGCAGCCAGGCGGATTTTTTCAAGCATGACGTTCACGTCAGTGAAGAATCCATTCGACAGGCCTGGAAACTTTACGAGGATTATTTAAATAGGAATTGATAAATAATAACTATTATGGCAAAACAGTATCGTTGTGAAACCTGTCCGTTCAGGGCAAAGTATGACAAGAACCCGAAGTCTTTGATGGGAAGGTTCTGGAGATGGCATATCAATTTCTGCCCTGGGTGGAAAGGGTATTTCACTCACCAGGATGAAGAGGTGAAGGCATCGCTGAGAGAAAAGTATAACTTCCAGAAGTACAAGTAGGCGTTTCCTGCCTGTGGTTTGAGGGGGCTATGGTGTACTGTGTATCAGGTAGTTACAGAGCGCCATAGCCCTTAGCGTGGCCGGTGAAGGATAATCTATAAAGGATTCAAGCTGAAAATAGTAGGTCTTTTTCGTACGATTACAAGATTGTACAGGGTAAATTGTACCGTATGGTTTGGTCGAGGGGGTGGGAGATTGTAGATTTGCGGATGTGTATGTGGGACAAGCTATGGAAGAATTAAAAGTGATCAAGGAAGGTTTTGTCGGGGAGATAAAGGGGATTATCGACAAAGCAAGAGAAGGGGCTGTCAGGAGCGTGAACTTCAGTCGGGTGATGATGTACTGGAATATCGGGAGAAGGATGCGTATGGAAGTTATCTTATAAAAAGGTTGGCGGAACGGCTTGAGCCGGAATATGGGAGTGGTTTTGGAAGTAGACAACTTAGATTTTGTCTAAAATTCTTTAGAATGTATCCAATTGTGAATACAGTGTGTTCACAATTGAGTTGGTCTCAATATAAGTTACTTATCGCGATTTCTAACGAGGATAAGCGAAAGTATTATGAAATGGAGGCAGTCAATAACGCCTGGACTAAACGTGAACTTGAGCGCCAGATAAACTCGGGGTTGTATGAAAGACTTCTGATAAGTAATGACAAGGAGTCTGTTCTTGCTGTCGCAAGACGGGAAAGAATTCCAGAAAGTCCACAAGAGGTAATAAAGGACCCGATGATGCTCGAGTTTCTGGGATTGGAAAGGAAGGCATCATACTATGAGAAAGATATTGAGAGTGCTATAATAGAACATCTTGCAGAATTCTTGCTGGAAATGGGAAAAGGGTTCTCTTTTGTTGCTCGCCAAAGGAGAATCTTGCTGGAGGACGATGAGTTCTTTGTGGATCTTGTGCTGTATAACAGGTTGCTCAGATGCTTTGTGATTGTGGAATTAAAGACCGGAAAGCTTACTCATCAGGATCTTGGACAGCTGCAGATGTATGTAAACTATTACGACAGGTGCGAGAAGCTGAAGGAAGAGAATCCGACGATAGGAATACTTCTGTGTTCCAGCAAGAACGATACTGTGGTAAAGATGGCTTTGCCTGAGGATAACAGGACGATAATGGCTAGCCGATATGAATTGTATATGCCGTCTTCTGCGCAGTTAGCAGAAGAAGTGGGGCAGATCAGGAAGAAGCTTAAAGGCAAAGTATGACAAGAACCCGAAGTCTTTGATAGGAAAGTTCCGGAAACGTATTTGGAGTGAACAGTGTATCAGGCAGTTACAGAATACTATAGCCCTTAATGTGGCCGTTGAAGAAGAGGGAGCGGGCGGTAAGGCGGGTATATTAATAGTCGCCACCGTTCTCAAGGGAGAGAGGGCCTTCATAGTAGAGTTTCCACTTCTGGCCATTGCTCAGGGAAACGTCTATATTGGCAACGTAGCCCTTGCCGGTAACTTGCTCAAGGCTGAAGTATCCAGTTGCTGTAATAGGCAGGGTTTCCCACATCTCGTCCCTTATGACAGGATCGTTGTCCCGGCTGAGGTAGATGGTGATGTCGTTATCGTTGTTGTTCCTGACAGAGCAGAGGAAACAGGTGTCGAACTCGTCAAGCGAAGCAAGCGGTTTTGAAACATCTATTTTCTTGCCCAGGTCGTTGTGGTTGAGCATCATGATGAAATGTTCCGTTCCGTCTGTGAAGTCCACTTCGTAGTATCTGATAACTCCCGGAGAGTCATAGACCTTGTAGCCTGAAGCCTTCTTTATAGGATAGGACAGGCTGCCTTTTGTCATTGTCCAGTAGACTTTAACCGAGGCGGTTTTCCTGACTGTTCCGCAAGTTGCTACAAGATTGGCGGTTCCGGCTTTTACTCCTGTTACCTTGCCATTTTCGAAGGTAGCTACATCCGGCTTGCTGGTGTTGACCTGCAGTTCACCCGTGTTGGTGGCGTTCTCCGGAACGGTGGTCACTGTAACAGGAAGGCTCTGGCCGATGAAAATTTCCATCTTGTCAGGTTTGAATTCTATTCCGGTGACAGGTATCTCCTTGTGGCTTTTGCTGCAGGAAGAAGCGATGGTAATGGCTGCGGCAAGAAACAGATAACAGATTCTCTTCATTGCTTTTGTGTTCATAGAGGGTATTTTATCTGATTTCAAAAAGATTAAGGAAGCCTGTCATCATAAACACAGAGCGGATGTCGTCGTTGATGTTCTGGATGATGATCTTGCCTCCCTTGTCTTCGGCTGCCTTCCTGAGGGTGAGGAAAATCCTGAGGCCGGAACTGGAGATGTAGGTCATTTCCTTGCAGTCCAGGATGATGGTCTTGTCGGCCTCGTCCAGAAGCGGATTGATGACAGGATTTGCTTCCTGAGCAGCAGGGGTGTCTAACCTGCCTGTGAAGGCTACTATGATCTGGCCTTCTTCTTTGGTAACTTTGGTTTTCATTCTTTTATCCTATTTTCTTTATCATTGTCAATATATTCTTGTCTCCCAAGCGTTTGTAGGTGACTTCGTCCATTATCTTCTTGAACAGATGGATGCCAAGTCCTCCTATCTTGCGGTCACCTAGACTCTGGTTTGTGTCCACATCCGGAGTCTGGGTAGGGTCGAATGGCTTGCCGCTGTCCTTTACGGTATAGATGATCTCATTGTCGTTTGCCTCTGTTTCAATGTCTACCGAGTCTGCGCCTGAGTACATTATCACGTTGGTTACGGCCTCTTCAATTGCAATATTGATGCTAGTTGCCACACTTTGAGACAAATTTTTCTCATCAGCGACAGTCGCTAGGAATGAGGAGAGCTTTGGAATCTGCTGTATATCGCTGTCCAGGTGGAGTTTGCGGACTTTTCCCTGATGGTTCAGGTAGTGGAAGAAGAGCATCGTAAGGTCGTCGCTCTGCGCAGCATCCTTTACGAAATCTGCCACGGCCTTCTTGACATTTTTCAGGTGTTCCTGGGCCGGTTTCCTGCCGGAAAGGGCGTTTTTCAGTCTCTGGAGCCCGAACAGTTCGTGGTTCTGGTTTTCAGCCTCGGTGATGCCGTCTGTATAGAGGAATACCGCATCGTCATAATGGAGATTCACTTCCTGGAGCGTGTAGTTCATTCCGTGCATCACTCCAAGCGGGAGGTTAGGATCCACAGGCAGTTCGCGCATCTTGTCGGTAAGAAGAAGAGGAGCGTTGTGGCCTGCGTTGCAATACTGCATCTTTCCGTTATTGAGGTCCAGCACACAGCAGATGAAGGTTACGAACATATTGTTTTCGTTGATGTCTGCCATACTGTTGTTTATGCTGGTAACAATGTCCTTCGGGTTGTCCTGGTGGGCGCATATGCTGCGGAAAAGACTTCTTGTAACGGCCATCAGCAATGAGGCGGGAACTCCCTTGCCGGACACGTCGCCGATGCAGAAGAAAAGCTTTTCGTCGCGGATGAAAAAGTCGTACAGGTCTCCGCTGACTTCCTTTGCCGGAACCAGGGCAGCGGAAAGGTCTATGTCCTTCCTTTCAGGGAATGGCGGGAATGTCTTTGGAATCATGGACATCTGGATGTCGCTGGCAATCCTCAGCTCGTTCTCCATTATTTCCTTCTTCTCCGATATATATTTGACCTTGAGCTGGTTCTTGGCTATCGAGCGGAAAATCATAACCAGCAGAAGAAGACCGATAATCTGCAGCATCCTGATAAGGTTGTCCAGCTTTTTCAGGCTTGCAAACATCTCTTTTTCCGGAATGATGATGTTCATGGCCCATCCGGTTTTGTCGATAGGAGAATAGTAAACCTGATTCTTGACGCCGTTGACAGTGACTTGCAGATTGCCGCTCTCTCTGTTGAGCATGGCCCTGTTGAGCGCGTTCAAGTCTGCAGAGTCTTTTACTGAAGAGGCATACTCGTTTATGGTAGTGGTCATTACAAGGGAGGAATCAGGGGTGACCATAAGTCTTCCCTGGCGGCTTACAACAGTGCTGAAGGCTCCAGGATATATCTTGATGCCATTCACCAGAGCGCTGAGCCACTCAAGGTCGAGGTCTGCCGTGAGTACGGCTGCTATGCGTCCCTGATTGTCCTTGATAGGGACAGAAAAAGTAGTCATCAGGATTTCACCTCCGCCTGTATCAATGTAAGGTTCAGACCAGTATTCGCGGTCAAGCTCGATAGGCTTGGTAAACCATTCTTTGGACGGATAGTCATATTCCGGAGTAGCCAGGGATGTTTCTATTATTTCTCCGTTTGTTATTGCAGTATACGGCGAGTATAGTGGCCGATTTTTATAATAGTTTGGAACAATGGCAATTGTGGACCCAGCGATAATAGGGTTGTTGTTCACGATCAGCTTTGGGATGTTGGCCAGGCTGTCCGGAACCTGAAGGCACCATTGCGCGAGCCACACATTGTTTCTGACTGCACTTTCCGCCTGGTTTACAACATTCAATATTCCGCTCCTGACAGCATTTAGCTGGCCTTCGGCTTTTGCCTTGGCTTCTTGCCTGATGCCATCCTTCGCGTAGTATGCCTGGACATGTGAGATGGCTTCCAGAATCACCAGGGCGATGACGATAAGAAGAAGTCCGGTCCACCTGCTTCTTCTTTTCATGTCCTTTTCTACATGTTTTCTTGCGAACTCTGTTATATTCATAATACTGATTCAAGTGCAGCCCTGAAGCAAGGCATAGGGCAATTGGTGTCTCTTTCTATGATTAGTGTCTTGAGTCCCGCGTACGGGCGAATCATCTCCTCTGTGTCTTTGAGGCTTATGCCTTCTCCGAAGTACAGGGGGGCAAAAGTATCCCAGGCCTTCATTGCCACGGCCTTTGTCATGTGATAAGTCTCCTGGATGAACTCTTCGTCACTAAGATAGCAGCACAGGTAAACCATACCTATGTCGAACAGCCGGTTCCCGCGACCGAAATCGCCGAGGTCAATGAAATACCTTTTATTGTCCGGAGTGAAGATGGCATTGCTGAACTGCAGGTCTCCGTGAAGTGCCGTGTTTTCATCCGGAGTGTCGGCGATGAATTTTCCCAGTTTGTCTTTCTCCTTTACGGAAAAGAAAGGATTGTCTTCCAGAAGTTTAAAATAGCGGTCCTTAATATTCCCGAATTCAGGATTGAGCTGTATCTTGTGGAGGTCCAGGCACATCTGTGCAAATTCAGACACAAGCTGTGGAATCTTTTCAGGGTTGTCTCCAATGGCTCTGGAATAGGAAGTCTTTTCCATAATCCTTTTGAAGCGGATTCCGTAGCGGCCGTCTTCCGTGATTACGTAATCTCCGGGTTCGGGAGTTGGAATGCCCAGGCTATAGACCTTTCTTGCCATTAGCATCTCGTCCAGCGGCTGGGTTATCTTGCCAGGGAAATAGAGCTTAAGCATCACAGACGGGTCTGTCCTGTGGTTGTAGCTCTCTCCGTTGGCACCACCTCCCGAGAGAACATAATCACTGAGGGAAATCTTGATCGGCTTCATTTGAATACTTGGTTGATGAGGGACTCGAATTCCTTGAAAGCAAAGGTGTCTTGCAGTTCTCTAAGAGAGTCTGCCAGCCCCCTGTAATGCCATTCGTGGTCTTTTTTGTCTGTTACGTGGAAAATCTCCCAAAGCTTGTCTCCCATGACACTGTAGTCTCTGG
The DNA here is from genome assembly GCA_902789435.1 of uncultured Bacteroidia bacterium. Taxonomy (GTDB): domain Bacteria; phylum Bacteroidota; class Bacteroidia; order Bacteroidales; family UBA932; genus Egerieousia. The sequence goes on from CADAOA010000052.1 coordinate 12,419, forward strand.
CTATTGCTCTCATATTGGATAGTTTGTCTCCCAAAGCCACCATCTTGGTGTCCCGGGACGCTTTTGCCAGACGGTCTATCGCACCTTGTTTGCGGTCATACCAGCTGTCGTCTTCACTTCTTCCTTCGATTCCCTTGTCGCTTTCCGCATCGACGATGGATGCTATCCTGTCTCCGAACTCCCTCCTGATCTGATCTATGGTCACGGAGGTGTCTTCCACGGTATCGTGAAGGACGGCGGCAGCCAAAAGTTCCTGGTCGGACGTCATAGTCGCCACGATTTCCAGGGCCTCCATAGGATGCACGATATAAGGGAAACCCTTACCTCTTCTCTCGGTTCCCGAATGGGCTTTCACGGCGAATGCTATCGCGTTGTCAAGTAGTTGGGTGTCAATAGGTTTATTTGCCATTTCTACTGGTTCATGAAAGGCATTTCTTTTGCCTGTTCAACAATAATTTCAGCTACGGTCTCGTTGCTCTTCTTCTTGCCGTCGAGAAGGTCGAAGAAATAGCGGACTCCGCCCTTTCCCCAGCCCTTCTTCAAAATGTATGCTATGCAGAGATTCTGCGGGCCTACGGAAGATGATACGATATCGAGGTCGGTCAGGCCCATCTGGTAGCAGGCAATCTGGTAAGCTCCTTCAAAACTTGTGTTTATAATGTTTTGGATATCTCCCAGTGTATTGCAGCCAATGCCTTTGAATACCGCAAGATAAGGCAGGAGGGAAACTTCCTGTATCTCGGCTTGGTTTACGGCAGCAATCTTCTTGTTTATCTGCTTGAACGGTTCCAGTTCGAGGAAACTGCGGAATGAGTCAAGGTCAAGCGGAACCTCGTCCAGATTTCCTGATGAAACCAGTTTTTGAATTTTCCTTCTGTAGTCTGTAAGCTCAGAACGGATCTTGCTGAATTCTTCGTCTATCAATTCCAGCATTCCCGCCAGCCGGCTCATGGACCTCAAATACCTTTTCGGAATCTCAACTCCTGACTTGTAGCCTGTGTCGTGGTCCAGGTTGGCCCATGCGTGCTGAAGAACCGTACGCATCTGGACTTCAAACCTGTAAGGGAACCCTTCCATGGAGCAGACATAGTGCAGGGAAACATATCCGAAACTGTCTATGGTGTGTATTTTGCGCTTGTCGATGGAGTTTTCCCAGTCAACCTCGAACATTCTCTCGATTGCAGTTGCAATCTTGTCCACGTCATCTATGTAGTAGGTTATGACCCTTATGCCCAGAACATCGGTTATGTCTGCCAGGCTCTTGTATTTCTGGCCTTTCCTTTCCAGTTTCCCGGCAAGTGAGCGTTCTGTCTTGATTCTGGATTCTACGCTTGCCACGTGAAGTCCCGCATCCTTGAAAGTATGTTTCAGAAGCGAGATCACCTTTGATTCAGCCTCCTCGAATTGTGGATGTTTGTCCTTGTATTCCTGGAGGATTGACAGGCAATGGGGGTCGAGATTAGCGGTATAGGACATTTTTACTTAATGTATGCAAGTATGATATCTACGATTTCTTCTTCTGTATGGTCGTCGGCATTGATCACCAGGTCATAGTTTCGGGAGTCATAGCGGCTATTTCCTGTGAAACGCTTAACGTAGTTGTCTCTGGACTCGTCGATGGAATCCATTATGGTCTCTGCTTCGGTTTCTGTAAGATGCTGTTTTCTCACGATTCTTTTGATACGGTTTTCCCTTGATGCGGTGATGAAAACGTCCAGCTTGTTAGGATGGTTTTTCAGCACAAAGAATCCGCTTCTTCCGGCTATAACGCATGAACATTCATCGGCGATGGCGTTAAGGATCTCAGATTCAGCTTTGTAGATGTCATTTGTAGTGACATCTGAGCGAAGATTCTGCATAAACTTACTGTCCGTGTCCATAATCATTCCGACCTTAGGCACGGGAGCAACCATCTGGATAAACTCTGCAAACCAGCTTTTCTTTTCTCCTTTGAGTTTTTCGATTGCATAGGTTGTCAGGTCGAATTTCTCCCTGAGGTTGCGGATGAGTTCCTTGTCTGAATAACGTACGCCCAGTTTGGCGGCCAGTTTGCGCCCGATAGTTCTTCCGCCGGAACCGATTTCGCGGGCAACAGTGATGACGAATTTCTCTTTGGTATTCATATCTTATTAATGTTTTATTTCTCCTAACCTACAAATTTAATAAATTCTTGGTTGAAAAGCAGGCTGAAGGTGTTTTTTGCCTTTTTGTCACTTAAGATGGTCAATTATTCCTCTTTTAGCGACAAGATTTCCTTTTTGGAAGGAAAAAATCGCCTGGTACCTGATTTGCCGTTGATGGAAGTGTCTTCAGTTACTGAAGATCAGCGAACAAGGTCCATGTGGGCTAGAAGGCTGAACATTAAGAATTTTACGTTATGCTACCTGTAAGAAGAACTTCAAATAGCTGGCTGCCGGAAATTTTTAATGATTTCTTCGACAACGGCTGGATGGAAAGGACCAGTTACACAGCCCCGGCCATCAATGTAATCGAGAACGAAAAAGAATATGAACTTGAACTGGCCGCTCCTGGCCTGAGTAAGGAAGACTTCAAGATCCAGCTCGACGGCGAGGGCAACCTCGTGATCAACATGGAGAAGAGGACCGATAATAAGGAAGAAGAGAAAAAGAAAGGCCGCTTCCTCAGACGCGAGTTCTCATACGAGAAGTTCCACCAGAGGCTGATGCTTCCAGACGATGTTGACATCGAGAAGATAGACGCCAAGATGGAGAACGGTGTCCTGAATGTTCATCTTCCAAAGATCGTGAAGACTCTGCCCGCCACAGAGCATCGTACGATTGATATCAAGTAATTGCTTGTCTTTTAGTTGGCTACAGCTAATTGTGTAACGAGCCTGCCGGGTAACTGGCGGGCTTGCTTTTTCTAGCTGATCGCCGAGTAGTCTTTGATATCCTTCCCTTGTTTGCGGAGGATCCTTAATTGGATTTCAAGCAGCTTGTTTTCCGGCTTTTCAAGCAGCGGGTCCTTGTCCAGGATTTCCAGCGCGGTGCGGCGAGCCATATCAAGGAATCGTCCGTCCCGGTAGAGGGAGGCTATGTGGAGGTCTATTGCAAGGCCGCTCTGCGATGTGCCCTCGAGATCACCGGGACCTCTCATCTTCATATCTTCTTCAGCCAGTATGAAGCCGTCGGTGGTCTTGCACATGAGTTCAAGACGCTTGCGGCTTTCCTTGCTCAGTTTGTAGCCGCTCATAAGTATGCAGTAGCTCCTGGCGGCGCCCCTTCCCACTCTTCCGCGAAGCTGGTGGAGCTGGCTCAGGCCGAACCGCTCAGCACTCTCTATCACCATGACGGAAGCGTTAGGTACATCCACTCCAACCTCTATCACACTGGTAGCTACCAGTATGTGAGCCTTGCCTGATGCGAAAAGGTTCATGTCTATGGCCTTGTCCTCAGGCTTCATCTTACCGTGGACCACAGCGGTTATGTACTGTGGAGTCTTGAATTCCTCGATGATTCGCATATATCCGGCCTCGAGGTTTTCGTAGTCCATCTTCTCGCTTTCCTTGATCAAAGGGTAGACAACAAAGACCTGACGGCCTTCATCTATCTGCGCCCTCATGAAGTTGAATACCTGACGTCTTTGACTTTCCCAGGCGTGTGATGTCACCACAGGTGTGCGTCCAGGAGGCATCTCGTCTATCACGCTGACGTCCAGGTCTCCGTAGAGTGTCATGGCCAGAGTCCTTGGAATAGGGGTGGCAGTCATTACCATTATATGCGGGGCAAGTCTCTCAGTCTGAGAGTCATCGTTCTTGCTCCACAGCCGGCTTCGCTGATCCACTCCGAAGCGGTGCTGCTCGTCTATAATGGCAAGCCCCAGGGCGTGGAACTTCACCCTGTCCTCAATGAGAGCATGTGTGCCTACGATTATGTTCAGAGTTCCTTCTTCAAGATCGCTGAGAATCTTTTTCCTGTCCTTAGCCTTGGTGCTTCCCGTAAGGAGGGCGATAGAAACAGAAGTGGATTTGAGGAATTTTGAGATACTTGCAAGATGTTGCTGGGCAAGGACTTCGGTAGGTGCCATTATGCAGGCCTGATAGCCGTTGTCCACCGCAATGAGAGCCAGCAGGACGGCTACCAGAGTCTTGCCGCTTCCCACGTCTCCCTGAAGGAGACGGTTCATCTGCTTTCCGCTGCGCATATCTTCCCGCATTTCCTTGATGACACGCTTCTGTGCGCCAGTAAGAGGGTATGGCAAAGATTGGTAGCAGCGGTTGAAATTATCGCCGACCCTGTTCATCATAATTCCGCTGCCCTTGCTCAAACGGGCGTTTTTCTGCTTCAGAAGGCTGAGCTGAAGGTAGAAAAGTTCCTCGAACTTGAGCCTTCTCTGTGCCTCTTCAAGGGCTTGGTTATCAGATGGAAAATGTATGTTTCTCAGAGCTTTTTCAAGTGAGCAGAGGCGCTTGCTTTCTATAAGGTGTTTAGGCAAGGTTTCCTTTATGTGGCCGCTGACCTTTTCCAGAAGGATGCTTTCAACTTTGGTGATGGCTTTGATTCCGAAACCGCCGCTTTTCATCCTTTCTGTAGTCGAATAGATGCCGGCCATTGAACCGGCTCCGTAGGTAACTGCCTGTGAAGGGGGATATATCTCTGGATGGACTAGGTTGACACGGCCGTTGAAGACACTTGGTTTTCCGAAGGCTATGTATTCCTCACCCTGCTTGAGCTTGTCTGTAATCCATTTAAGACCACTGAAAAAGACAAGTTCAATGCTGCCATACGGGTGATTATGCCTCTTATCTGGACATATGCGGCAGAAGGAGAATCCTCGTTTTCAAGATCCTGAGTGGCGACTATTTCGCTGATGGGATACACCTTGCTCTTGTCTATCCAACGGAACGGGAAATAGTAGAGCATGTCCCTGTAGGTATGGACACCGATTTCCTTGGCGAGCAAATCTGCGCGCTTGGGGCCTATGCCGGGAAGATATTTTATGTCGGTATCCAGAATGTCCATACCTATAGTGTTTCTGTCTTTGCAAATTTACAAGCATTTTTTGTAAATTGCACTCTATTATGAAACAGAAACTTGTAATCGGAATTACGCAGGGAGACAGCAACGGAATCGGCTATGAGGTTATTATCAAGGCTCTTTCCAATGCCAATGTGCTGGAACTTTTTACTCCGGTGGTTTACGGCTCCTCTAAGGCTTTCGGATATTATCGTAAGCAAATACCTGAAACAGAAAACATTAACACTAATCTGATATCCTCCGCGAAGGATGCCCATCCGAAAAGGGTGAATATCGTCAACTGTGTGGGAGATGATCTTCCCATAGAACCGGGCAAACTCACCCACGAGAGCGCCAAGGCTGCTATCGCTTCCTTGGAAAAAGCTGTTCAGGAAGCTAAGGCAGGTTACATAGATGCCATTGTTACAGCTCCTTTCAGCAAGAAGGGAGTTACACTGGAACATTTCAAGTATGCCGGTCATACAGGATATCTGATTGAGACTTTCGGAGCGAAGGACGGACTGATGTTCATGTGCTCTGAGACTCTTAGGGTAGGTGTGGTGACAATGCATATTCCGCTAAAGGATGTGTCTTCCTCAATCTCCAAGGAGCTTATTATGAGCAAACTCAGGCTGATGAACAATTCACTCAAGGAAGATTTCCGCACCGAGCGGCCTAAGATTGCAGTGCTTGGCCTGAATCCTCATGCCGGGGACAGGGGACTTCTCGGCGACGAAGAGCAGAACATAATAATCCCGGCCATCAAGGAGGCTAACGCTGAAGGTATAGACACCTTCGGGCCTTTCCCTCCGGACGGTTTCTTTGCAGCCACTCTTCAGAGCAAGTACGACGCCGTGCTTACTATGTACCATGACCAGGGTCTGATACCTTTCAAGACGCTGAGCTTCGATTCCGGGGTAAACTACACTGCAGGACTTCCTGTCGTAAGGACATCCCCGGATCACGGAACTGCATTTGACATTGCCGGCCAGAACAAGGCCAATCCGCGTTCTATGCTCTATGCAATATATTTGGCAATAGACGTCTATCGTAACCGTGAGCATTACAAGGAGATACACTCCGACCCGATGACAGCCCAGATCCCAGGAAACGACGAACGCAAGAATCAGGCTCCGGAGGCTGAAACAGAATAATATGCCAGAAAAACGCCCTCCGATATACCTTTACACCGACGGGTCTTCCCGCGGAAATCCCGGTCCTGGCGGTTGGGGCGTCGTTCTGGTATGCGGAGATCTGCGCAAGGAACTGAGCGGCGGGGAGGCCCTTACCACGAATAACCGTATGGAACTGACCGCCGTAATAGAAGGTCTGAAGGCCATCAAGTGGAAGAATGCCACCGTCCATATCTGGTCAGATTCCTCCTATGTGGTCAAGGCCATAGAGGAGGGGTGGCTTGATGGATGGATTCTCAACGGGTTCAAAAAAAAGAAGAACGAGGATCTCTGGCGGGAATACGTAGAGGCCAGCTATGGTTTCGACCTCCACTTCCACTGGTTGAAAGGGCATGCGGGGCATCCTGAAAACGAGAGGTGTGACGCTCTGGCTTTTGCCCAGGCCAGTGTTTTTGCGGAAGAAAACAAAACTTAGTATATGGACACGATTTTAGGAAAAAGAAATCTCAAATTCGCTATGGTTGGTAGTGGCAGCTGGGCTACGGCTCTGGTGAAGCTTCTTATGAACCATCAGACGAAAATCTCCTGGTTCATAAGGGACCAGAAGAATATAGACCGGGTGATGAAGAATCACCGTAACAAAGTATATCTGAGCTCCGTGATCCTCGAGCCGGACCGCCTGTTCATGTCAACGGACATCAATGCTGTGGTAAGCAGTGCGGATGTGCTGGTATTCTGTATTCCGAGCGCCTATTTCCTCGGAGTGATGGATAGGCTGACGGTTTCTCTGGATGACAAGTTCGTTATCTCCGCCATTAAGGGCTTTGTCGGCGACAGGACTATAGCTGAGTACTTCAATCAGGTTCACGGCATCCCTTATGACAGGATAGGAGTAGTCAGCGGTCCATGCCACGCTGAGGAAGTGGGAATGGAGAGGCTTTCATATCTGACATTTACCAGCAAGCATATCTCTAATGCCAAGGCTCTTTGTGATTTCTTCGAGTGCGATTATGTGCGGACAATGCCGGGAACGGATATTTACGGAGTTGAGTATGCCGCCGCCTTGAAGAACATCTACGCCATAGCCGCGGGAATAGCTCACGGGCTTGGTTACGGAGATAATTTCCTTTCAGTGCTGATGACCAGTTCTTTCAAGGAAATGACTGAATTCCTGAACGCCTCCCATCCTGACAAGAAACGCAACGTGCTGACTTCTCCTTATCTTGGAGACCTTCTGGTTACCGGTTACAGCCAGTTCAGCCGCAACCGAACTTTCGGCAGCATGATAGGAAAAGGCTATTCGGTGAAGAATGCACAGGTGGAGATGAATATGGTGGCGGAAGGCTATTACGCAAGTGATGCCATAAACCGCATCAACAAGAAATACAGGGTGGAAATGCCAATCGCCGAGGCGGTATATGAAATCCTCTATGAGGAAAAATATCCGGCTTACGTGTTCAAGAGACTGAGCGAGAAACTTTATTAGAAAATTTTTGGCTTATGCTGAAACTTCATACCGAGATGATTGAGCCCTTCATAGGGCCTGAAGATTTCAAGAGCGCTATGGGAAGCGCCATGAGTGCATATGATACACTCATATCCGGAAACGGCCCCGGTGGAAACATGACGGGATGGCTGGACCTTCCTGTCAAGACTCCGCAGCGCCTGCTGGCTGACTGCCGCCTGATCGCCAGTCGCTGGCTGGGAACCATGGATGTGGTTGTGGTTGTGGGAATCGGAGGATCCTTCCTTGGAGCAAAATGTGCCTTGGAGGCTTTTTCGCATAGCTTCGCAAGTGCCGGAGAGAGGAATTCCCCTCATATTGTATTTGCGGGATATTCCCTTTCAGAGGATTATATGTCTGATCTTCTGGGCTATCTTAAGAAAAAGTCATATGGCCTGATAGTCATATCAAAATCTGGGACGACAATCGAGCCTGCCCTGGCCTTCAGAATCCTCAGGATGGATATGCTCAAAAGGTTCGGTGCAGAGGATACAAGAAGGAGGATAGTAACTGTTACCGACGAGCGTAACGGTGCTCTCAGGGCCATGAGCGAGAAATACGGATATACTTCCCTTTCAGTGCCTTCCAATGTGGGTGGCCGTTATTCTGTTCTCACGGCGGTAGGTCTTTTGCCTATAGCGGTTGCCGGCTTTGACATAGAGAGTTTCCTTGGCGGGGCGGCAGAGGCGCGGGAGAATCTCTTGAAGAGGAACGAGAACAATCCTGCACTGGTTTATGCGTCGCTGAGGAACATAATGTACCAATGTGGTAAAAAGATAGAGGTCTTCGTCAATTACCATCCGAAGCTCAAGTATCTGGGAGAGTGGCTTAAGCAGCTCTTTGCGGAGAGTGAAGGCAAACAGCTCAAGGGCCTGTTCCCGGCAACTCTGGATTTTACCACGGACCTTCATTCCGTGGGGCAGTACATCCAGGACGGAGAGAGGACGATGTTCGAGACTTCCATCCTGGCAGGAAGCAAGGAGGTTGAGGTGTATGTTCCGAAATCTACGGATAACCTCGATGGTCTGGACTATCTTGTCGGAAAGACTCTGGAAGATATCAACTTCATGGCAGAGAAGGGAACCCGTTTGGCACATACCAGCGGCAACGTTCCGAATATCTACATAGAGATGGAAAAGATAGACGAGTGGAATATGGGACAGCTTTTCTATTTCTTCGAATTCTCATGTGCCATAAGCGCATACATGCTGGGTGTTAATCCGTTTGACCAGCCGGCGGTTGACGTTTACAAGAACAATCTCTACAAACTGCTCGGAAGACCTGGATATACGGAATAGCGATGACATCTGCCATTAATCCTATGCTTCTTGATCTTGCCCTGATACTTGTGGTAGCAGGTGTGGTCACGATTATATTCAAGGCGCTGAAGCAGCCCCTTGTCCTGGGTTACATTGTGGCAGGAATCCTGACAGGACCATATATCGGATGGGTACCTACAGCTACCCAGGTTGCCAGCGTGGAGTTCTGGGGAAAGATCGGTGTTATCTTCCTCCTTTTCGGCCTTGGCCTGGAGTTCAGTTTCAAGCAGCTGAAGAAAGTGGGAGGCCCCGGTGCCACCACAGTCTTTTCGGAGGCGGTGGTTATGTTTTGCATGGGCTTTCTGATAGCCAAGATATTCGGGTGGGAGACAATAACCGCACTCTTTGTAGGAGCGATGCTTTCCATTTCTTCCACTTCCATTATAATCAAGACGTTCGACGATCTTAAAATAGGCGGGAAAAAGTCCTCTCAACTTGTTCTCGGGGCCTTGATCTGTGAGGATATCGTAGCGATTCTTCTTCTGGTGCTTCTGCCGACATTTGTGATAAGCAAGACTTTCAACGGGGTGGAGCTTGCAACTAAGATATTGGGTATAACGGTATTCCTCCTGCTCTGGTTTACGGGAGGTATATACTTTATCCCAACTATTTACAAGAAACTTCGTAAGCTGATGAGCGACGAAACCCTGATTGTGGTCTCTTTGGGGCTCTGCCTTTTTATGGTTGTTGTTACCCTTAAGGCGAATATCTCCGAGGCTCTCGGGGCTTTCGTTATGGGAAGCATACTGTCCGGCACTGTTCAGAGGGACAGGATCGTAAGCCTGATCAGGCCTATCAAGGACTTCTTCGGTGCCATATTCTTCGTGTCTGTGGGTATGCTTGTGGATCCGGCCATATTGCTTCATTACTGGCCTCATGTGCTGGTGATTTCCCTAGCCGTGATAATCGTGAAACCTCTTGCCGCAACTATCGGTTTCCTTTTTAGCGGACAGGCTCTTAAGATAGCGCTCCCGGCCGGACTGTGCATGTGCCAGATCGGTGAGTTTTCCTATATCATCGCTTCTCTCGGCAAAAATATGGGAGCCACCCCGGATTATCTTTATCCTGTGATAGTTACGGTATCCATACTGACTACTTTCGTTACTCCTTACTGGGCAAAGGGCGGAGAAAAGGTCTTCGGTTTCATATACAGCCATTCCTCCGGAGGATGGCGAAACGTCATAGACCGCCTGGGCAGCGGAAAGAATACTTACAACCAACAGTCCAGATGGAAAAAACTGCTTAAGAATTATCTTGGCAGGGTATTTATCCTGACTACCTGGATGGCCTTCATAATCATACTTTTTACCAAGGTCATCAACCCGTTCCTCAACAATCTGGTAAAATCTCTATATCCGGAGATCGCCGGTTTGCTTTGGATCCGCGTGATATTATTCATCCTGACGATTTCCGCCATGTCCCCGTTCGTCTGGGCCCTTCTTAAACTCAAGGACAAGGAGGGGCTTTACGACCAGATATGGGCAGACGGCAAGTTCGCCCGCGGCCCGCTTCTCTTCCTCAAGGCCATAAAGTTTATAATCGCCTTTATGGCAATATCTTTTGTCGCCAGCCTTTACCTTACCAAGAGTACCGGAGTAATCATTCTGATTTGTGCTACGGTAATAGTGTTCGTTGTATTGTCGCAGAGGATAAAGGGTTATTATTCCAGAATCGAGCAGAATTTCCTCACTAATCTTGACAGCGAGGGTGGCCGGCGGTTTGTCGTTCCGAGGGAGATGGCCAACGAGATCCATATGGAAAAGTGCACCGTGGGCCAGAATTCATACCTGGCTGGCCGCACCATCGGTGAAGTTCACCGCAAAAAAGATACAGGCGCACTGGTCATTCAGCTTATCCGAGGCAACAGGATAATAAACCTTCCCCATAAGGAACAAGTCTTCTATCCTTCTGATTCCCTTTTGATTCTGGGGTCTGACAAGCAGCTTGGTGCCTTCCTGGCCCTGTCAAAGGACAGAGATAAGGATCCAGCCACAATTCCGAGTGAGGAAACTATCGAGATGCGTCTTTTCCAGATTACCTTAGGAAGCCGTGCTCCTGTCATAGGTCATAACGCCAACATTACGGCCTTCCGCAAGCAGTTCGGGGTACTTCTGGTGGGCGTGGAAAAATCGGATTCCGATGTCTTCCTCCGCCCGAATTCAACCGTTATGATCGAGAAGGGGGACACCATCTGGGTTGTGGGCAACCACGAGAAGGTCAAGAAACTGAATTTTACGGAAGATTGACGGAGATTGTCAATCCCAGGGCATACCTTTGCGAATATGGAAAAAGCGTTTTTAAGTCAGGTCGCATCGCTTTTTGTCAGCGATAACTTGGATGACTATACCTTCATTTTCCCGAACAGGAGGTCTTCTCTCTTTTTCCTCAAGCATTTGGGAGATCAGAAGAAGAAACCTCTGTTTGCCCCGAAAGTGTTCACGATAGACAGTCTTTTTGACTATCTGTCAGATCTTGAAGTGCTGGACGACCTCACATTGGTTTTCCAACTCTGGCAGACGTATACTGCTCTTCAAACGGATTTCCAGCTTAAGGCAGGGGTCCGAAAGGAAGATATAAAGACTGAAAGCATTGATGATTTCGTGTCTTGGGGCAAAATTATCCTCTCTGACTTCAACGATGTTGACCAATATATGGTGGATGCCAGCCAGTTGTTCATGAATCTGAAGGATATCAAAGATTTGCAATTGGATACATCCTATCTGAACGAAAGGACACAGCTGGAGGCCCTGAAGAGAATCGGAGAGTTCCGCGACAGTTTGGGAGAAAAAGACATAATTCAGCGAAAGTTCCTGACTCTATGGGATATGCTGCTTCCTCTGTATGACTCTTTCAGAAATGCGCTGAGAAATAAAGGAGCAGCTTATTCCGGAATGCAGTACAGAATTGTAGCGGAAAGCATTGCCCAGGCTAAAGCCGGAGACCCTATTATCAGCAGGCTGGAGAAACTGGGCCAGGTTGTTTTCATAGGCTTTTCCGCTCCCTCACAATGCGAGAAGAGCCTGATGACTTATTTCAAGAATCATGGAGGGCTTTTCTATTGGGATTATTATTCGGATATGATCCGTACAGCGCATAATCGTTCTTCTCACTTGATTTCCAAGTGTGTGGATGTATTCAGCAATAGCTCCAGGAACATTGGACCAGACGGCGGGTGGAAAAAAGGCCGCTGCAAATTCAATATCATTCCCGCCAGCGGCTCTACCGAGCAAGCCATGATTGCATCCAAACTTCTGGATATCATAAAGAAAGACAATGTTGCAGAAATAGAAACAGCTGTGGTGGTTGCCGACGAGACACTGCTTCTCCCTCTGCTTGAAATGATAGGCCGGGAGGATATCAATGTCACTATGGG